>JAZQBI010000001.1:0-3347 GCA_045545635.1 Clostridia bacterium
CATCATTGGTTTTTTATTATTTGGTTTAATTTATTTATTTTATCCGGCTCTGTGCCGTTTAACTGACTGAGAATTTTCTTTCTGTTCATTCTTTCTGTTATAACCTTGTAGTAGTCATCAAAGGCCTTTATGTCGTCGTCACTGCGGTTATCAAGGGAGAGTATGAGAGATACCTCACTTATTTCATCTTCCTCGGTGAAAAAATCCAACACATGACCGGGATCTACAAATTTGTCTATATCATAGAATGCCATAAGGTAATTAAGCAGTTTCTTATGGGTTTCATTTTCAAAAAGCCCGGGCGAAATATTTGCCTTCTTCTGCTTATAGACAGAACGGTTCATAATAAGCAGTGACAGTAGTTCCTGTCTTGTCCTTTCCAACACACCGTCGGAGGAAAAAGGCGTTTTCTGCCGTGCTATGGTCGTGACATCGGGAGTTTCGTCATCTGACCGCGGTTGTGATATGGCCTTAACTATTCCAAGCTGCGAATATATGGCATTGGAGGAAACCTTGGTTCTTTTGGAAAGCTCCTCCACATACACATCAAGCTCCACGGGATTTTTGATAAGCTTGAGATACTCAAGCATAGTGCTTACAAAGGTAACCTTGTCCGCATTATTGCCTACATCGTATTGTTCCTCCAGAGTGTCCATTAAATACATCATATCTGTTTTCCTTTTGGAAACACAGTTTGCAAAGCGGGTAACACCGTAGCTCTTGATGTATTCATCGGGATCCTTTTCGTCCTTTAAGTTGAGCACCGATATGACAATCTCCTGTTCCCTCAGAATCCTTATTGCCTTTTCGGTAGCTTTTCGTCCGGCACCGTCGCTATCGTAGCATATGACAACCTCTTTGAATTCCGATGCAATAAGCTTTGCCTGTGATGGCGTAAGTGCCGTTCCGAGAGTTGCAACGGTATTGAGATATCCGTTTTTGGCAAGAGCAATAACATCCATATACCCTTCCACAAGAATTACAAACTCTTTTCCCGAACGACGCGCGGCATTGAGAAAATAAAGATTACGGCTCTTGTTAAACACAGGTGTGTCCGGAGAATTGAGATACTTGGATTTGTCATCGCCGAGAGTTCTTCCGCCAAAACCTATCACACGGTTTCGCGTATCAAAAATCGGAAACATAACACGGTTTCGGTAAAAATCGTAATACTTTCCGTTTTCACTCTTTTTGATAAGTCCCGCCTTAAGAATATCGCCCTCGGTGTAACCCTTTTCCACAAGATGCTTAAAAAGGCTGTCCCAACTATCTTTGGCATATCCCAGAAAAAACCGCTTTGCATCCATTCCGCTGAGTTGTCTTTTTTTCATATAATCAACGGCGATTTTTCCATCCTTTAGGTTGGAATAGAAATACTCGGAAGCCTCTTTGTTGATTTCGTACAGGGTTTCCCTCTCTTTGGCAGCGGCAGCGTGCCTTGCACTGTCTTTATCGGTAATTTTCGGTAAAGCAACTCCGGCTCTTTCCGCCAGCTTTTCTACCGCTTCCACAAAAGACATATTTTCAATTTTCATCATAAAGTGAATGACATTTCCGCCCTCTCCGCAACCGAAGCAATGGAATATCCCCTTTTGGGGCGATACAGAAAAGGAAGCCGTCTTCTCATTGTGAAAAGGACAAAGTCCCACATATGAGCTGCCGGCCTTCTTTAAGTTTACATATTGTGAAATAACATCGCGGATATCGTTTTTGTCAGCCACTTCTCTTATTAAGTATTCAGGATATAAAGGCATAATCATCCTCCTATATATCCTATTCGACAAAAAACAAAAAAACCCTTTAAAATTTTGAATTTGGCATAAATAATTCGTTAAATAAATCTATGCAGTAATTATCTGTCATACAGGAAATGTAATCACACACAACTGTATCTGCATCCCAGAAGTCCAGAAGAATCCTATATTCCTCCGGAAGCTTTTTCAGGTTGGATCGAAAATAAGTGTAGATTTTTTCTATTACCATAAATGGCTGATAGTCTTTTATGGCAAGCTTTTCGTAAACCTCCGAAAACATAAATTGACGAAGTGCCATCATATCCTTTTCTGCCTCTTCTGACATTGCGATTTTGCCCATTCTGCTGCTTTCTTCTATGATGTCATTTATCAGAAAATTTATTCTTTGAGAATGAGTTGCACCAACGCTGAATATAAGATCAATGGGTAAATCTTCTTTGGAAATAACTCCTGCTGTCAGGGCATCATCTATATCGTGATTTATGTATGCAAAGCGGTCTGCGTATTTAATAACCGCTCCCTCCATTGTAGAGGCAACATTAGAACCGGAATGGTTGAGAATTCCGTCCCTTACCTCATAGGTAAGATTCATCCCTTTGCCGTCTTTTTCCAGAAAATCCGCCACACGCAGGCTCTGTTCATAATGTCTGAAGCCCTTGGGATGGAGCACATCAAGAGCCCTCTCTCCTGAATGGCCGAAAGGGGTGTGACCAAGGTCGTGTCCCATGGCAATTGCTTCTGCCAGATCCTCATTTAGTCTTAGTGCACGGCATATGGTTCTGGCAATCTGCGAAACCTCAAGGGTGTGGGTAAGCCGTGTGCGATAATGGTCGTTGTCCGCAAGGATGAATACCTGTGTTTTGTGCTTGAGTCTCCGGAATGACTTGCTGTGTATTATTCTGTCTCTGTCACGGGCAAACTCTGTACGGATATCGCATTTTTCTTCTTGCCTCAATCTACCTTTAGTTTCTGCAGATTTAAAAGCCATGGGAGATAAAAGCTGATATTCACTTTGTTCGTACTGCTGTCTAATTGTAGGCATATTTTATCACTCCTGTGGTGGTGTTGGTTCAAAATTTTTTACTTTTTTGAGCACATAAGGATACCGGATTTTCTCGCATCCGATAAATATGTAAATATTATAAATCGGCAAACTATTATATTAAATTTTATTGCAATCAGATTTTTGCAATCCATTGCCCATTTTTGTCAGCGCCTACTCTGTCGATGATTTCTCTTTCTTTTAATTTTTTAATATTTCTTTCTATTGTTCTTGTTGCAACATCTGCAAACTTTGCCATTTCTTCAATTGTTATGCTTGGGTTATTTCTTATAAGTTCAACAATCTTTTTTTGCGTTTTATTTAATTTTACTCCGACATTTACTCCGACATTTTCACTGTTTACCCCGACATTTTCGGTTTCTTTTTCTTCAAAATTGTTCTGAATGTGCAAATAGCGATTTTTAAGTTCGTTAGCTTCATTTAAAAGTAAATTCCTGATAAACTTTTCAAGGTATAATGTTGTTTCATGAATATTATCTTTTAGATTGTTGTAATTCGCTCTAACAAGTGCATTTCTGAAATACCATGCA
>JAZQBI010000002.1:0-2183 GCA_045545635.1 Clostridia bacterium
GATGTTGAAGAAGAAAGAAGTGTGGGTTTAGCTTTAGGTCTTCAGATGCTAAAGCGGTGTCATGAGATGTGGGTGTTCGGTGACAATATAAGTGATGGTATGGCAATGGAGATTGAGTTTGCAACAAAGAGAAATATTCCAATCAGATATTTTAGTTCAGAGTGCAAGGAGGTAAAAAAGTATGGAGATTAAGAAGTTTTTATCGGCATTTTATTCTGAGAATGATGATGTTTGTATCCGTGTATTCTCAGACCGTAAAGCAGAAGATCCGGAGTTTAAGGGGCAAAAATACACGGACAAGTTATCAAACATAGAGAACATTATGCCAATGCTAAAACAGCATAATGAGAAACACCGTGGTGTGTTCTTTGTGGTAAATGGCGGTGGTCATACAGACGAAGAAATAACAACTGTTAATGCACAGTTTGTTGAGATGGATACGGGGAGCTTTGAAGAACAACAAGCCAAGATTGACGCATTTAAACTTCCACCATCCATAATTGTTAAAACGAGAAAATCACTTCATTGTTACTGGCTTATAAAGAATGGAGACATTAAAGACTTTAGAGAAATACAGCTTAGATTGGTAAAGCAATTTGACGGAGATTCGATGTGCCAGAACGAGAGCAGATGTATGAGAATACCCGGATTTTATCATTCAAAGCAAGAGCCTTTAATGGTTGAATGTGTAAAAATAGACACGACATTAATTTACACACAAGAGGAATTAAAACAAGCATTACCAACGGTAGATATACCAATCCAAAATATCATATCAAGAACCGAATTTAAAGGTGTAGTGGGTAGTGGAGAGAGGCTTATGGACAAGTGTGAGTTTTGCAAATACTGCAAAGACCAGGCTCGAAGTTTATCTGAGCCGGAGTGGTACGCATTCATAACCAATATGTCATTAGCACAAGATGGTGCAGACTTTGTGCATGAAATCTCAAGACCGTATCCTAACTACAGCAAGACTGAAACTGACGATAAAATCCGTCATGCTGTTGAGGAAAATAAACCTCATACCTGCGAGTACATAAAGTCAAGGCTCGGTTTTCAATCTTGCGGAAACTGTAATGTAAAAGCACCTATTGCTTTGGCAGTTCTCACCATGGCAGAACAAGCCGCAGAGCTTGCAGATTCAGAGCTTGATGAGGATACAATTTTTGATAACCGTACAATAGAGCTTATGGCATATGCAAAGAAATCAGCTCCTGCAGTTTATGGAAAGTACAAACAAAAGCTTAAGGGGAAATGCTCCATAAAAGACTTTGAAAAAGCCGTAGATTTTCAAAACAGAAATACAACGATTATTGAAGACACAGATATGCCGTTAAATCTTACAGGGATTGATTTGCACGGTGCTGTTCAGCCTGCTAACTGGAAAGTTACAATGGAGCATGGAGTGCAGAAAACTGTGTATTCAAAGGACGGTTGTGCTGTTGTTACAGTATCGCCTTCGCCTATGGTGATATATAAACGGTTTAAAAACATTGATACGGATACTGAAAAAGTATGTCTTGCTTTTTATCGTGATAACAAATGGCATACAATTATTGCACTCAGGTCGCAGATATTTAACAGGGCAGCAATCATAAAATATGCAGATTTTGGATTACCGATAACTTCGGAAACTGCTAATGATGTTACAGCGTATTTGTATGATTATGAGACTGCAAATATCAAAACTATACCCTTGATGGAATCAATATCAAGAATCGGGTGGATTGGTAAAAAGTTCTATCCTCATGATGCAAAAGGTGATATATATTTTGATACTGACTATAACGAAGCAGAGGATATTGTAAAAGCACTTGAACCTCAAGGTGACTATGAGTTTTGGAAGAAAAGTATATCAAAGGTGCGTGAGAATGTATTTGCAAGATTTCTGATTGCGGCATCATTTGCATCTGTGCTCCTTGTTCCGCTAAAGCATAGAGTGTTCTTTATACATATTTGGCATGATTCAAAAAGCGGTAAGACTGCGGCTATAAAGGCAGGGATTTCTGTATGGGGTAATCCTCTGCAGCTTATGGGAAGCTTCAATGCTACCTCGGTTGGTTTGGAAAGGAAAGCCGGGACCTTAAATAATCTGCCCTTTGCTATTGATGAACTGCAAGTGCTAAATGAAAAGAGACTATCGTCAGAAACAATAATTTATGGCTTGTCAAACGGCTTCGGAA
>JAZQBI010000003.1:0-6843 GCA_045545635.1 Clostridia bacterium
GTAAAGCAGGCACCTTCCCTTCCCAAGGAGCTGACAGTAACCGATATTACAGATAATTCCGTCGCTCTGGAATGGAAGGCTGAAAATGATGCGGCTATGTTCGAGGTCTATATAAGCCGTGACCAGGATACATGGCTTCCGCTTGACCCGATTCCCTCTACTACAGCGGATTCTAACGGTAAAATCAGCTATACGGTCAGCGAGCTTAATGCCGGCACTACCTACTATTTCCGTGTGGTTGCTGCCAACGCTTACGGTGTTCGAAGCCTCGAGACCGCACCGGTAGTCGGCACAACTCTTGGAAGCGACGGCAAATTCAGTATTGCCGAGCAGCCCAAGGACACCTCGGCTGCCAAGGGACTTAACGCTACCTTTTCTACACAAATTGCTTCCGACAGCAACAAGACCATTTTCTATGAATGGCAGTATAATGACGGCGAGAGCTGGACAAAAATTTCGGGAAGCAACACATCTGTACTTACCGTGGAGAATGTAACAGCCGAAATGGACGGCAGACAATTCCGATGCCGTATCAGCCAGGGTGCTGACTATGTCTATACCCGAACCGCTACCCTGACTATTTCCAAAACACCTACTTCTGCAACTCTTACCGTTGCCAACGGTGCAGAATCTGTTGTTAACGGCGATACGGTACAGTCAAGCTTCTCTGTCTCCGAGGATATCATTGAGACCATCCTCGAGTGGAATTCCGTGACCAAAACCGACGGAGGCAAAACCTACACTATGATGGCAACATCAGAAGAGGCAACAACAGATGCCAACGGTGTTGTAACAGATTATACCTACACAGCTCCCTATTTCTGGGTGGATGAAAGCGGCAAACTGTATGCCGTTGATGCCGGAAATGCCATCGGCGCAGAATATACCGATGCTTACCGCGTATTCCATGACAGAAAAGACGACGGTACTCAGGGCGATTTGGCGGTAGAAACATCAGCTACCCTCACCACCGGACTTCCGGAAGTGGAAATAGCCACCGATATCAAATCCTCAAGCGGCTATGAGGTAGGCGATACCTATGTCTATGTGGCTGAGGTTACCGTTAACATATCCGGAGAAAACAGCACCGCCACAAAGTATTATTACAAATCCGGTGCTGAGTATGTGGAAGTATTCCACGATGAATCTGCCGGCTACATTATGGTTGGTAGCGAAAAGTGCAAACCCAACAATCTCGTGCCCATGCAGACTTCCACTGTTTCCAAGATTGTTACCGGACAGAATGTCACTACCGTGGAGGGCGACAAGCTGACTCTCAGCGCATCTGTTGCTCCTGCTGAAATCACCGGAAGTGTTTATTTCCAGATTACAGACTTAACCACCGGCTCTACCCAGAGTGTTAATGCTAAAAAGTCCGGTGATAAATGGACGGCAGAATACACCTTCCCCTCAGCCGGAGTTTATGAGGTCAAATCTGCCTACAATGGCAACAGCGTTTACTTCGGAAGCAATTCCGAACCCATAAAGATATATGCTGTCAATGCAAGCAAGTCTCTCAGCATCTCCGGAGGAGCTATAACCTACGGTTCTTCTCTCAATCTTGCCCCTGTTATTGTTTCCAAAGACGGCAAGAGCCCTGTCACTTCTGACAATGCCGTAACCTATACCGTAAAGAGGGACGGCAAAGAGAACTCCGGACTTATAAGCAAAAATATGTTTACCCCGACAGAGGTGGGCAACTACACCGTCACTGCCGCATACAACGACGGTATCCAGGACTACACCGCTTCTGTAGCAATAAAGGTGCATCCCAAAACCGTACAGATTGCAGCTCAGCCTGCCAAGGCATCGCTTCGTGATGACAAGGCAACCCGTGAAGCACAGCTTGTTGCAACAGTCACCGGTATAACATCCGCAGACACTCATCTCCTTAAATACAGCGTTACCAGTGATGCAACTACCGCTGTCGCAAACGGCAACTACCGCATTGATGTCAAGGTGGATTCCGATGTCCGCGCTGAGCTTGAAAAGAAATACAGCCTGGTACTCACACCCGGTGTCTTTACCCTGGAGCAAGGCAGTGTCCGTGTCTATGCCGAAGCTGTTTCCAACGGTTCTGTAAACATTTCCTACACTACCACGGTTTCAGACTCCAATGGCACATATACCAGCTCACCCCTCAGAGTAGAAAGCGGAACACTTCTTCCCATAGGTGCAGATGTTACTGTTACCGCCGCTCCCAATGCCGGCTTTGGCGTTGAAAAATGGGTCGTTGACGGTAAGAATAAGGCAGGCGGAAATCTTAATTATACCATTGATAACCTGCAGCAAGCCTGCAATATCCAGGTCTATTTCACTCAGACCTTCAACACGCTGAACTTTGACGGAACTCCCGGCGGTGGCTCGGTCATCGGAACTTATGCCGGAGGAAACTCTGTCTTTAACAGCGGCGACAGCATCAACCTGAATCAGTCTGTTGTTCTGACGGCTGTTCCTTCTGATGGCTATGTTGTTGCGGGCTGGACACGCAACGGTGAAAGCATTATGGCAGATAACGGCACAAGCTTCTTCACAGGCAATAAAATCACGGTGGACCATGTATCTGAAACTGTGAATTACTTTGTAACCTTTGAAAAGAAAGAACAGCTTGATGCCACAGTAAAGCTTGTTGATAAGAGCGGCGCTCCCGTTGCCGGAGGCAGCGTGAACATCAATCAGCAGAACGTTGCAGGTACAGATAATGTCTTTACTCTGAATACTCACAATCATGCAAATCTTGATATCAAGGTTTCTGTTCCCGATAATATGTTGATTGACCATTGGGAGCTTAACGGTCAGGTAGTTGCCAATGCAGTTGATGAATTGACTGTATATGACCTGGTAAGCAGTGCGGAATATACTGTAATTTGCGTAACTCCCAACCAGCGAGGTCTTACCTTCGGCACCGAGCTTATCGGAACTAACGGCGGAACAGTTGCAGAAGCAGGCACCATCACCGCCACCCGTTCCGGCAGTGCAATCACATCAGGTACAAATGTACCTCAGGGCGCAGTTGTAAACTTCACAGCTCAGCCGGCAGATGGTTACCGCATTGCCAAGTGGACCGTTGGTGCATATCAGGTAGCAGGAGAAGGCGTTGAGTCCTATCAGCTTACCATGGATCAGAATGCAGAGGTAAAGGTTCACTTTGAAAAGAAGCCTACCATCGTTCTTGAGAATGGCAGTGGCGGTAATGCCAACCTGCAGGTAGAAAGTGTTACCTCCACAGATAAGGAAACTGTTGTGGACTTCGGTAGCCGCGTACAGATAAATATCGTTCCTTCTGCAGGCTATGTGGCAAACGATGTTACCGTAAACGATTCTGCAGTTGTCCTGACAACCGACAAGGATATCCGCTACTTTGTACTGGACGATGTTACCAACAATACCACCGTCAAAATTACTTACAAGGCAAAGCCTGTTGTGACAGTAGTCAATGATGCAAACGGAGAAGTGACTATGTCTGCAACCCGAGACTTCACCGAAGGCGAAATCACCTCCGGCAGCTATATTGACTTTGGAAGCAACATAGAAGCAGAAGTCTCCCCAATTAAGGGATATGTGATAGAAAAAATCACTGTAAACGGCAATGATGCCACATTAACAGAAATCGAAAACAGCGATAATAAGAGCTTTACAATAGACAATGTACAGGAGAATACCGCTATTGCAGTGACCTACAAGGTGCTTGATACAATCTCCGTAACCTTCGACGTTATCGACAAGAATGATAATGAGGCAGGAGGTCTTAACGGTACACTCTCTGCCAATGTGGAACGCAAGGGTATGGAAGCTTATGCTGCAACCGATACCACAGGAACTGTTTCCACCGTCTATGAAGGAAGCACCGTGACCTTCGCTCCGTCACCCGAGGCAGGCTATAAGGTTTCCAAGTGGTTTGTAAACGGCGAGAAAACCACTGCTGCTCCCGTAATCACTGTCACAGGCGGTATGGCTGACCAGAATATCCTTGCACAGTTTGACTATGTTGGTGAAAACATCGACTTTGCTATTACCGGTGCATCCGATAAGGCTTTATTGACCGCAGTCTTCGTTCCCGATGGCGGTGTTGCACAGGATTTCGCTTCCGGCAACAAGCCTGCTGTAGATGGAACAGTTACCATTACTGTAAACGATCTCGATGACAATTATGAGATTGAAGGCTGGTATGTAAACGGTGAAAAGCAGCAGAGCATCGCTGAAATATTCGATTATGCGGCAACTGTCGGCGTAGGTGCCGATATTACCGTTAATATCATACGCAAATCCTATACCGTGTCCTTCTCTGCAACTGATGGAACTGTGAATGCAATTGTCTCCGGAAACACCATCACTTCCGGCGATTTGGTGGTAGGCGACAGTGCTGTTACCTTCACTGCAGAGCCCAAAGGTCCCACAGGCTATTCTTTCCTTGGCTGGACAGTAAACGGAGTTCCTTCAGACGAAACTTCCGAGACCTTGAATCTCAGTGTTACCGAGGATATCACAGTTGAGGCAAACTACAGCCTGGATGACGTTATACATCAGGTAACCTACGGCGTTGTGGACACCAATGGCGAGACTGACGGCGGACTGAACGGTATTTTGACACTCAAAGGTCATAGTGCAAGTCCCGCCTCCGTTCCTGCCGGAACCGATATATTCTTCACAGCTGTTCCCGATGCGTATTACCGCGTAGAAGGCTGGTACAGCGATGCCGAAGGAACTATGCCTATCAGCGGAACTGATGTTGAGCAGAACACATATGATGTAGCAAGTGTTATGGCACCTATTACAATGTATGTTAAGTTTGAACCCATACCTCAGTATACCATCAGCATTGACACCATCGGTCTTGGCACAGTGACTGCCACGGTCAACGGTGAAGAAGCAACAATAGAAAACGGCAGCATAGTTGTATGGAGATATGACGATGTGGTTTTCACCGCAACACCGGACGAACATCAGTATCTCAGTGGCTGGACGGTAAACGAGACCGCTTCCGGAAATAAGCTCAGCCTGACACTCACGGATGTGACGGAAAACACCGACGTTACAGCAGAATTTATGGCAAGCCAGAATATTGAGCTCAGAACAGAAGCTATAAACGGCTCTATTGAAATCAAAGCAGGCTTTGGCGATCAGCTTGAATACATCAATCCCGAAACCGGCATTGTTATTCACAAGGGCCAGAATGTTGAACTCACCATTACTCCGGATTCCGGTATGATGGTGGATAAGTGGATAGTGAACGGCGAGGAAATGACCGATTATCTCGATAACGTTCTTCTGATTGAAGCCATCGACAAGGATACAACCGTCCGTGTTGAGTGCGTGGAAATCTTACTTCACAACCTGCCTGCAGACGATGCGGAAGACCGCTATGTTATCACCGATATCACAGAAACTCCTGTTGAATATGGCACAGATAAGCAGGTTCGTGACCGCGGAACTGTCACCTTTGTGGTGGAAAGCAAGGGTAATAACATCATCACAGAGCTGCAGGTAGCGGCAGGCGACGGCAGCAAGATTGATGCCAAGAAGATTGCGGTGAACAAGTGGAATGTAACTGCCGAGAATGTCAAGGCAGATATCGAGCTCACTCCAACTGTTGTATCAGGCAAGCAATTGGAAGTCACCTGCGGCACAGGCGGCAAGGTCGTTATCACCAGAAACGGTGAGACTGTTACTAACGGTACTATCCTGAACATCGGTGACGAAATCGTCATCAAGGCTGAGGCTGACAGAAACTACAAGCTTTCAACCCTGACTCTCAACGGAAGCACCATCAGCAGTGGCAAGAGCTATACAGTCGTCGCTGAGGATGAACGCATCGTGATTGACGCAACCTTCACTTACCGTTCCTCCGGAGGATCCGGCGGCGGTGGCGGCGGTGGCGGTGGCGGTGGAACACCCACCTACACTGTCAGCTTTGAAACAAACGGTGGAAGTGAAATCAAAGCAATTTCAGTAAGCCTCGGCAGCAAAGTAACAATGCCTGATGCTCCGACAAAAGACGGTTATACCTTCGACGGTTGGTACACAGACAAAGAGCTTACAGTCGCTTATGATTCTGCAGTAGCTGTATCAAAGAGCATAACACTCTATGCAAAGTGGAAAGAGATCAGCGGCAATTCATCATCAGAATGGCAGAATCCATTTGAAGATGTAAAAGCAGAGAACTGGTTCTATGACGATGTACGTTTTGTTAACGAAAACGGTTTGATGAATGGTGTATCGAAAAAACTCTTTGCTCCGAACAGCAATGTTACCAGAGCAATGCTCATTACTGTTCTCTATCGTGCAGAGGGATCTCCTGCCACCAACAGAAGCATACCTTTTGCAGATGTTGATCTCGGCGCGTACTACGGCAATGCCGTAATCTGGGCAAAGCAGAACGGTATTATCAAGGGTGTATCTGAAACAGAGTTCGCACCTGATAGCGATATCACCCGCGAGCAGATTGCAACTATTATGCACAGATATGCTGAGTTCAAGGGCTACGATATCAGCATAGGAGAAAATACAAACATTCTCTCTTATAACGATTTCGACAGCATTTCTGAATATGCAAAAGCTTCAATGCAGTATGCAGTCGGAAGCGGTATGATTAAGGGCAAATCCGAAAGCACCCTCAATCCGAAAGACTCTGCAACACGTGCAGAAATAGCAGCTATACTGCACAGATTCATTGAAGCGAACAAGTAACAAGAAACTGAGCGTAAGCGTATTTTGAAGCAATAAAATTCAAATAGCGTAGCGGTTTAACAATCGCTACGCTATTTCTACTTTGTCAATGCCCCCCGACTTAGTGAAGTTGGGCTATTTGTGAGTTAATATCTTTAAGAACTCTTCTTTGTACCA
>JAZQBI010000004.1:0-40140 GCA_045545635.1 Clostridia bacterium
CATCAGAGACTTCTGGCAGGTGTAGCTCTTGCACCTGTTGAAACAGCAGATACAGGCTTTACAGGTCTTATTGATAACGCAGAATATAGAGTTTGCAAGCCTGTAAGCAGCGGACCTGCACTTAAAACCGGTTCAACCTTTACAGAAGCTACTATAAAGAACGGAGATACTGTTGCGTTAAATGTAGGTGAAGTAACAGTTGCATTTGACCAGAAATTGGCTGAAGGCTACAAGGCTACTCTCACTCCTGCAGGCGGTACTTCGATTGAGTGTGCTATGACGGCAGGTAAAACTTATGCAACTACATCTTTCTATACCGTTACTATTCCTGAGCTTGCAGTAGGCACAAACTATACATTGAGCTTTGAAAATTGCAAAAACTCACAGAACGCAGCTTCTGCAAGCACCATCACCTTTAAAACTCTTGGTGAAGGACCTGAAATTCAGACAAGCACATTGGAGGATGGCGGAGAAATATCTCCTGTAAGTCCTAAGGCAACAGTGACCTTTGACCAGACACTTGCATCCGGTTCCAAGGTAGTTGTGTATAAGGACGGTGGGGAAGCACTTCCATGTACACTTGTAAATACAAGCGGTTATACCTATGAAATAACTCTCCCCGAACTGGAAGATGGCGAAAACTACACATTAGACTTTACAGGTTGCTTCAATGAAGAGAATACTCCATCGAAAGGTAAAATATCATTTACTACCAAGGTTGTCAGAATAGTTAAATTAACAGATGACTTTGAAACAGATTATCTTGGTACCAATGCTAATAATAATTATAAAGGATATAATACGGGCAAGAACAGTGCTTATAGTCCTTTATACTCAGCTGCGGCTAAAAGCTATCAAGGTACAATTTACAGAACAGCAGGTTATAATGGCGGAAATGCTTTGACAATTAGCACAGAAAATGCATCACATACCACTAGCGGTCCTAAACTGGAAACATCCGAATACTATCCTCTTTCAACCAACCCTAATGATTCAACTGAATATGAAAAATGTGTAGTAACCTATCGTTTCAAAATAGATCAGGCTGCTGTTAAGGAAGGTGAAATGATTTTATACAACGATGCTGAGTATAAATCAAACGGCACAGCCATTACCTTCTACACAAATGGTAAATCTGATAGCGGAGCTGTTGCAAGAATAGATGGTTTTTCAAATGGCAAACTGTTGATAAGCGCAGATAATGGTGCAACTGCTGTTGTAGGTGAAGATGCTGAGGTTTTTGAAGACAGATGGTACAACATTGTTTGGGTGCTTGAAGAAGACAAACAGACATTTAATTTTATAGATACAGAAACAGGTAAATTGGTGTTTACCGGTACAGGTACAGGTGGAAATTTATCTATGACCGAAAATGGTTATCAAATTGGTCTTTTTTCCGGAGTTACTAACTTTAAAGCAGCCGGCAATGTATCCAACTATGGTCAGATAGTGTCATTTGATGACTTTACACTCTGGAAAATTAAACCCTGGGAGAATGAACATAAGCTTATTGCGGAAGTTTCCGGAGGAAAAACAACAAATATGATTTTCAATCAGCCTGTCATAGGTGCCGAAAATATGTTTGATGTTTATAAGGATGTAAACAGCGAAAATGTTCCATCTTCTGCCACACCGGTATTTACATATCCTGATTTCTGCAAAATGACTGTAAACTACAATGGCTTAAGATATATGACAGACTACACAGTAGATTATTCCGATTTAGTCAGTGCAGGAGGTGCAAGATTTTTGGATACTGAGCTTGCTACAAAAACAATTTCGTTCTCAGTAGGAAAAGACAGTAAGGACCTTACTCTCATCGGTGATATAAGCTACAATGACTTAAAAGAAGGTGATGTAGTTACTGCTAATATTCAGAAAGATACAGACGGAACAGCATGTATATTCATCGCATTCTACGATAGTGAAGGCGACATTATGAGCGCTGATTCACAAAAAAATATTGCATTTAATGCCGGTGAACCTACTCCTATAAAATTTGAATTGCAAGGTGACATGTCCGAATGCCGTACAATTAAGGTGTTTGGTTGGGATTCACTCGAAAGAATTACTCCTATAATGTCCGTTTATGTTGAGTACAGGTGATAGAGTAGAAAAATAGAAAGTCTACTATACAATAATGGGGATGTAAAGCTGTTTTACATCCCCATTTAAGGAAACAAATAGCTTAGCATGTTATTAAGAGGAGAATAAATAATTGAAAAAAATAACGGCGTTAATAATGTTTACTTTAATGATGATTTCTTCAGTATGTTCTAATGCTGCAGAATCATCATACAGATATGATCCTGCGACATATGATGAGGTACCTGTTGATTCAAGGCTCTCACAAAATATGCCTGAGATTTTTTCCTATGATGAAAGTGTAGAAAAAGAACAGGTATTTAAGTTGGAGTTTGAAAACGACGACTATAATACTTCACCTTTCAACGTAAATACAAAAAAGTATTATATTGATGGACAGGTTGTAGTATCAAGACCTGCGGCAACCAAAAATGACGAACAGGCAGCAGTTTATTATGAACCTGCAGAGGGCGTGCCGAGCGGTACATACATATTTAGTTGTGTAATGAAGATGGATAAGACTTCGGACAGTACAACAAAAGATCCCACAGGTATTATAATTGCATTAGATGAGCAGGGGACAAGTTTTGCAAAATCAAGTAAGACATATAACCATAAATTGGATGATGAATGGACCAGAATAGTAAAAGTAATTTTTGTTCCCAAAAAAGCGAAAAAGCTCAGAGTATCAGCATATAACTATGCAGCTACCACTGGAACATTCTATTTTGATGATTTTGAAGTTTTCAGATTGGCAGACGATCCGTTGGAGCTTGTTTTGAATAAACCAAACTATAAAGGTTTGATATACGGTGACGGTCAGGCAGATATTGATGCGGTTGTTACGGTAGGGGAGTCAACCTCCTATTATCCGCTTGAAGATATGAATCTCTCTGTTCGTCTTGTAGATGAAGATGATAATGTTTATAGATTTTCAGACGCAGAAACACTTTCCAATAAAATGAATTTTGTTTTCTCGTCACAAGGCTTAAGCGAAGGTGACTATTATCTGCAAGCCATACTTACCGACAAGGAAACCGGTGATGTAATATCTCAAAAAGAGCGCGCCATAAGAAAGCGTGCACAGGACTACAAGCCCGATTTGTACCTGGATGAAAACGGAAGAATTATAAAAAATGGTAAAAAATCCTTCCTTAAGCGTCTTTATGCAGGCGATTATTATGATACTGTACCGGCACAGATGATAGATGCAGGGATAGATACACTATCTGCTTACGGAGCCTGGTGGATACGCAAGGATTCCAAAAGAAGTGAAGTTCTTAAGAATGCACTTAAAACATTGGAGGAAAACGGAAAGGACCAGCACATTGCCCTTACATTATATCATACCAGTGAACTGTCCGAAACTGCTAAAAGTGTGATAACAAAGCAGGAAGATACTGTTCCGTTTTTAACTTTGCTTGCGCAGGATTACAGAGATGAAAAGTATTTTGCAGGTTACTATCTTATGGATGAAAATGAGCCACGCATTTATGGCGAAGAGATAAGATGGATGAATGAAATTGTTGCAGAAAATGATATCAACCATCCGACCTTTGGAGTAACAGACCAGTTGTATAGTAACTATGGAATATTTACAAAAATGGTTGATATTCTGGGTACCGACCCGTATCCCGTTACCGGAAAAACAGACGACAACGGAATATCAATAGACGATATTTCCAAAGCGGGCGATTATGTAAGATTCTATAAAGAGAAATTCCCGAACAGGCCTGTATATCTTGTTCTTCAGGGATTCCATTGGGTATTAAGAGGAGATTTGAGAGGCCCGACAGAAGAGGAAATAAAAAACATGGCATGGCAGGCAATATGTGAAGGTGCTGATGGATTGGACTGGTACTCTTTTGGAAGTATGTATGATTCCGCAGACCGCGAGCAATGGCTTCAAATCCATAAAAATGTATTTGCTGATGTAATACCTTACGAAGATATAATCCTTTCGGATGAACCTGCACCTAAATACAACGTGTCAGGCGGTGGGGACTGGCTCAACCTTACGGTAAAGCGTTATAACGGAAAAACCTATGTTTTTGCAGTTAATAACACCTATTACTTAAAGAGTGCAACCCTCAGTATATCGGGATTGGATAATCAGGTACTTTCTTTTGAGCCGTTGGAGGTCAAAAAGATAGAACTTAGTCAGGATGATTTTCTGTCACCTGAAGCAGAGCTTAAAACCATTGGCTTTTCAAACGGTAACGAAACCTTTGAAGTGTCTACGGGAGATTACGAAAATATTTTGTATGTTCACGAAGACAGCGGTGTTATAAACTACAATGCCAGAATAAGTGACGGTGCAAAGCTCTATATTGGCAGAGAAGAAATGCCTTTAAACGGCAAAATTACAGTAAGAATAGCAGAGCATTTTACAGTGCGCGTTGTTGCAGAAAACGGAAAAGATTTTGTAAGCAAGAAATTCAGAGTTGTAAAAGAATAGACACAAGTGAAAGCGGGGAAGAGTAATGTATCTTGAGGATATAGAAAAAATTGATTTAGGAAAATCGTTTTATAATCTTAAAGACAAATTATGGGAGCATGTATTAAAACGTTCAGAGGTTTGCTTTGCCGAGGCAGAGCGCAAGAGAGAATGCATAAAAACCAAAGAAGAACTGAAAGTATATGCCGATAAAATGAGAGAAGTATTTATTGATAGCCTCGGTGGTATTCCGTATGATAAATCCCTTCCCCTCAATGCACAAACAGTTGATAAAATTGACGAAGCTGATCTTGTAATTGAAAAAGTTATTTTTGAATCGCGTCCAAAGGTATATGTTACGGCAAATCTGTACATACCCAAAAAAAGAAAAGAGCCTTGTGGAGCAGTACTTTTCCAGTTGGGACATTCCAAAATCGGTAAGTTCAGCGGACAATATCAGCGAGTTGCAAGGGCAATTGCATCTGTCGGTCTGATAGTGCTTGTTACAGAACCCGTAGGACAGGGCGAGAGAATAAGCTACTATGAGAACTCGGTGGGAACTACTTTAATTCCTCCTGCAACTCCCGACCATCAGCACACAGGAGAACAGTGTCTGCTCGTTGGAGATAATATAGCAAGATATTTTATTGCTGATTCCATGCGTGCGGTGGATTATCTCGAATCAAGACCTGAGGTTGACAACGACAAAATCGGTGCAACAGGAAGTTCCGGCGGAGGAACGATGACATGTTATATGATGCTTTGCGATCCCCGAATAAAGGCTGCAGCTCCGGGAACTTATTTGACAACAAGACGAGACTATCTGTATGCAGGCGGAGCACAGGATTCAGAACAAATCTGGTATGGTGCAACCGAAAAAGGATTTGACCATCACGAGTTTTTGTTGTGTTTTGCTCCAAAACCGGTGAGGATGCTTGCTGTTGAATCAGATTTCTTCCCCATAGAGGGAACATACGAAATATATTCTGTGGCAAAGCGTTTTTATGATATGTTTGGCAAGGCAGACAATCTGCAGATGACAACGGACAAAAGCACACACGCCTATACGGATAATCTGGCTGTTTCGGCTGCAAGCTTTTTTGCATTTTACCTAAGCGGTGAGGAAAAAACAGTTGACAGAAGCGTACTCAAAAGCCTTCCCGAAAAAAGCTTGTCTTGCACAAGCTCAGGAAAAGTAAGAGCTGATTTTGAGGATGCAAAATTTGTTTTTGAAGAAAACACGGAAAGATTCAATTCCTTGGTAAAACCCGCTAAGCCTTTGTCGGAGTTTCTGAAAGAGGCTGTCTTCAAAAACCGAAACAAAAGTGAATTGAGACTCAGGACTTTTGCAACCGAGTACGGATGCGGTTTGAAGGTTATTCCTCATTTGTGGTTTTCACAGCCACAGATGCCCAATATGGGGTTGAGATTCTCAAGGTTTGATGCACAACCCAAAGACACCGTTATATGCTTGTGGGACAACGGAACCGACAGCGTGAGCGGTAATATTTACAAGATTAGAGAAATAACAGAAAGCGGAAAAGCGGCACTGGTAATAGATCTTACCGGAATGGGAAAATGCTTCCCCAACAAGCTCAATTTGGCAAAAAGCGAGAAGTCTTTTTATGGTGTTCTGGACAGACTTACAAAAGACTTGCTTTTCCTCGGGGATTCGCTTTGCGCTTTGAGACTATTTGAGCTTGACTATGCTGTAGAAATGGCAAAAAAAGAGTTTGGCGGAGAGGTTTCCATATATGCAGAGGGTGTTTCCGCTATGTATGCCAAGCTGTACAAGGAAATGAATGAAGGTGTTTCCGTTGAAACATCAAAATCTGTTCCGGATTATGCGGAGATTGTCTGCGACAGATATTATGAGAATTATAATATGGCAGGAATTTTAATTCCGGGCATAGCCGGATATTTCAAAAAATAATCAGTCAGGATGATATAATATGCTTAATAAGGTTATAATGCCAAAGTCGGTTATTTTATATTGGGATTTGCCCGATAATTATGACCCGGGAAAGATATACATCGTTTATTTAAACGGAGAAGTTGTCGGAAAAACAGAAAAATGCCATTTTGAATCAGAAGGATTATCTCCGGAAACCGAATATAATCTTGATGTTGTAATGCAAGACAAAGACGGTGAAAGAACAGAAATCGGTAAGCTTGTGGCAAAGACATTAAAAGAGAAGAGAAGAATAGATATTACAAAATCCCCTTACAATGCGGTTGGTGACGGCAAAACATTAAACACCGAAAGCATACAAAAAGCCATAGATGCTTGCGGAGTGGACGAGTGTGTATATATTCCGTCGGGAGATTTTATGACGGGAGCATTGAGGCTTCATTCCGATATGGAGCTATATCTTGAAAAAGATGCAATACTCCACGGCACTTGCGAGGTCAAAGACTATTTGCCAAAAATTAAAAGCAGGTTTGAGGGAATTGAAAATATGTCATACAGCTCTCTTTTAAATATTGGTGAGCTTGACAGAGAAAAAGGTATTAACTGCAAAAATGTGAGAATTTGCGGAGAGGGAACTATCTGTAGCGGTGGCAGAACTTTGGCAGACAATGTTGTTGAGATAGAAAATATTCTTATGAAAGAATATATTGAGTCCTTGGGCGAAAAGGTAAAGGAATGTGAAACAAGTAAGACCATTCCCGGAAGAGTAAGACCAAGGCTTATAAATGTAAGCTGTGCCGAAAATGTACTTATTTTAGGCGTAAAGCTGAAAGACGGTGCAAGCTGGAATGTTCATATGATTTATTCCAAAAACATTGTAACCTGCGGATGCATATTTGATTCCAGAAATGTATGGAATGGTGATGGCTGGGATCCCGACTCTTCATCGGACTGTACTTTGTTTAATTGCGAATTTTATACAGGTGATGACTGCGTTGCCATAAAATCGGGAAAAAATCCCGAGGGTAATGTCATTAACATCCCCTGCGAAAATATCAGAATTTTTGACTCGACAGCACACTCAGGACACGGAATTGCCATTGGCAGTGAAATGTCAGGCGGTGTAAAGAATGTCCGTATATGGAACTGCGACCTTGCAAAAGTAAGCCTTGGAATACACATTAAAGGCAGCAAAGACAGGGGCGGTTACATAAAAGATGTTTCAGTAAAACATTCATATTCACCCAGAATACGTATTCGTCCCACAGGATGTAACAATGACGGAGAATCTGCAGGCAAATCTGCTGAGTTTTCGGATATGACTTTTGAAAATATCAGACTTACAGGGCGTTTCTTATCCAAAAAAGGAGAAATGTGCGAAGCTCCTGCAATTGAGATACGAGGTCTCGATGACAGCGGACACACCATCAGAGATATTAAGTTTAAAAATATAACCATATGCAACGAAAATAAAGGTGCTGACCACAATATTGTAATGACATCCTGCGAGGGAATAAGCTTGGAAAATATTATTTGCAAGTGATTTTGAGACTTTGATTTACGGAGCGACGATATGAAAAAACTCAAATTGGGAATAGTTGGTTTGGGCAGACGCGGAACAGCTGTATTAAGAGATGTTTTAACCGATATAGATAAAATAGAAATTACTGCTCTGTGCGACCTCTATGCTGACAGAATAGACGAAGCAGTAAATTTAATAAATGACAAATGCGGATATAAGCCGCCGCTTTGTACAAACAGCTATGAAGAGCTTATAGATTCCGACGATGTTGAGGCAGTTCTTGCCTTGGTTGCATGGGATGAGCATGTGCGTGTTGCTGTTCATTCGATGAAAAAGAAGAAGCCAATAGGTGTTGAGGTTGGCGGAGCTTGCTCATTGGAGGAGTGTTGGGAGCTTGTAAAGACTTATGAAGAAACCAAAACCCCTGTTATGATGCTTGAAAATACCTGCTACGGCAGAAGAGAACTTATGCTCTACAAAATGGTTAAAGAAGGTCTCTTCGGAACGGTTGTTCATTGTGACGGTGCTTATGCACACGACCTTAGAAGACAGGTGTCGGAGGGAACCCAAAACAGGCATTACAGAATTGCAAACTACAAAAACAGAAATGGTGATAATTATCCTACACACGAGCTTGGACCGATAGCACAAATTCTGGATATAAACCGTGGTAACAGAATGGTATCTCTTATTTCGGTAGCATCCAAAAGTGCGGGTTTGAGGGAGTATATCCTGAAAAATCATCCCGATGATGAAGAACTTGTAAATACAGAGTTTACACAGGGTGACATTATAACAACTATTATAAAATGTGCTCACGGAGAAACCATAACTCTTACTCTTGACACATCGCTTCCCCGTTATTATACACGCAACTATTGTATTCACGGTACAAAAGCACTTTACGACGAAAGAAATGACTCAATATTCTTCGACGGCGGAGAGACCAATCCTCATGGTTGGAGACCAAACTGGGGAAACGCAGAACAATATCAGGAGCAGTATGAACACCCTATATGGGAAAGGTATATAAAAGAGGGAGTAAAGGAAGCTCACGGCGGAAAGGACTGGCTTGTGTTCAATGACTTTATTGATTGCGTGATAAACAAAAAACCTATGTGGATAGATGTTTATGATATGGCAAGCTGGATGTCAATAACTCCGCTTTCGGAGCAGTCCATTGCAACCGGAAGGATGGTCGAAATACCCGATTTTACCAATGGTAAATGGGTACTTGACAGAAAATAAATTATTGTGGTGATAAAATGGTTTTAGATAACATCAAATCAGTAAATATAATAATGCCTGCAAAGAGCACCAAAAGAGAAAACTTTGCCGCAAATGAACTCAAAAAGTATCTCAAGATGATATGCGGTGCAGAAGGTAATATAACAACCGATGAAAATTCAGCTTTGGGATATAGCTTCCTCATAGGCGGTCCTGAAAGAAATAAAATTACAGGTAAATATATAACAGAGACGGAATTTGATAAAATTGTTCCCGGCCCTGAAGGTATATTTATTAAATCCTATGATGACTGCATTGTTCTTGCAGGAAGCTCAAAGAACATCAATGAGCTTGAAAGAGGCACAGTGTATGCGGTATATGAATTTTTGGAGAGATTTCTTGGCAGTTCTTTGTCTGCATACACCAAAGAAGGTGTTGAGGGCGGAGAATATATTGCAAAACAAAGCTTTATAGAAATAAAAGATATCTTCTTTGCAAAGGCAAAATCCGACATTCCTTATCGTGCCGCAGTTGCACAGTATTCTGCACACGGCACGGGATCATCCTATGAATTGGACAAGGCATTTCTGGACTGGCTTTCCAAAAACAGATACAACTATATTTACACCTGGAACGGTGTGTATGAGCACTTTAAGGAAAATGGAATGTTAGATGAGTGCATCAAGAGAGGTATTCTGTTTAAGGTTGGACATCATGACGCTATTGACACACTTCTTCCGCAACGCGGAAACAAGTATTTTGCGGAGCATTATTTTGAAACACATCCCGATTTCTATAAGCTCACAGAGGACGGAAAGCGTTTTGAAATGGCAGATCACTGGGGACAGATGGTTTTGTGTTCGAGAAACGAAGATATGATTGAACAGATATCAGAAAATCTCATTTGTTGGTTCTCATTAAATCCTCAGGTGAAAAGCTTTGCACTTTTAAACAAAGATGGCACAGCACCGCAATGCTGTTGTGACAAGTGCAAAGGATATACAAAGGTTGAAAATTATGTATATATGATAAACGAGATTGCCAAAAGGCTCAAAAAAGCACATCCCGATGTAACACTAAATATGATGTCTTATACTGACCTTTGGAATCCACCCGAAACTATCAGCCTTGAGAGCAATGTGTCGGTAACAGAGGCTACATGGCACATTTCGGGCCTGCGAACAATAGGAAAACCCGATGGCTCCTGCCTTGCGGACACATTCTTTGAGGAAAATCTGCTCAAGTGGAAAAATATCGGTGCATCTGTTACATATTATGATTATTTTATGGGAGTTTATCCCGGCAGACAACGCTATATTCCTATGGCGGACGAAATGCAGGCAATGTGCAAGAGATTTATCGAAAAGGGTATTGACGGAACAGAAACGCAAATAGAGGTATATAACCTCTGGAACAACATTTTTAACTTCTATACTTACGGAAGATGCGCTTATGATTCCGAAAAGACTCTTGATGATAACCTCGAAATGTTTTGCAGAATTTTTGGCGGCGGCGGAAAATTCATAGCCGAAAATATCCGTTATGCCGAGAGCGTATTGGATGGTCAGAGTGAGATAATGCGTGCAGGAATTTATCTTATGAATAATATAGATAAAGACAGAATGTACGACGGATTTAACAGAGCATTAGATGCTGCGCAAACGGAGGCGGCACGCAATAATGTTCGTATGATGCGAATGGCTTTCCGCTATTCTGACTTGGAATGCAGAGAAAAGTATGAGGATGATGAAACAGGCTACAAGGCGTTAAAGCATTATGACATACAGGAGCGAGGCGAGCTTTTGTATATGCAAAGACACTTTGACAGCTATGTAAATAGGGGTGGCTACGGCATTATGATTCCTGTTGAGGGGGATGATAATGGCTTTACACCCGATAACTGGTATATGTTTGAATAAAATTAACAAAAGGGGGTATACAAGTGCAAGCAAATGAAATTCGGGATTTGATTGAAAAGAGACAAGACGAGCTTTATAAGTTGCTAAGCAATCTGGTTAAAATCAATTCCGAGGGCACTACTGTCGGAGGAAATGAAGAGGAGTGTGCAAGATACATACAATCTCTTTGCAACGAATTAGGTTTGGAGACAGACCTGTTTTCTCCGCTTGAACTTGAAAACTTTGAGAAACATCCGGATTATCTTCCGGGCAGAGGTCTGGAAAATCGCTACAATATGGTTGCTAAGTGGAAAGGTGAGACAGATGCCAATGAGCTGATGCTTATGGCACATACGGATACTGTCGTAATAGGAGACCTCAAAAACTGGGAGTTTGAACCTCTTTGCGGTGAGATAAAAGACGGAAAGGTATTCGGCAGGGGCGCTTGTGACGATAAATATGCTCTTGCTACAGCACTTTTTATCATCAAGCTTTTAAAGGAGCAAGGCTTTAAACCCAGAGCCAACCTTTTATTTGCGGCGTATTCAGACGAAGAGTGCGGCGGCTCACACGGTGCTCTTTCCGCTGTTTTAAAATACCCGGCTAACCGCATTGTAAATATGGACGGCAAGGCAGGACAAATCTGGCATTGCTGTTCAGGCGGCGGCGAGATAAAATATATCTATCACACCAAAGAAACCGTAGACAGTGCAAAAACTGCTGCTTTGGCAATACCTGTAGTAATTGATGTGATGGATTCATTTGCCCAAAAACGCTATGAGGAGCTTGAGGCAAACAGATTTTATTCCGGCACAATAATCCCCGGAACTTCCATGAGGTATATGGGAATAAAGGCAGGGGACAATGCAATGGATCTGAATGTTGGAGAGGTGCATTTCCAGTTCTACACCGTTAGAACAAAGGAAGAGATATATGAGGAGCTTGCCGAGCTTGAAAAAATCCTCAAAGAGCGTCTGGAACCCCTTGGAATAGTGGGAGACGGTTTCAAGCCACACACAAGATTTTTCCACCATGTTTTCTGTGAGCCTGACACAAAGGAAATAAATGATATGCTTGAAGCTTCAATAGAATCAACGGGCAAAGCACCTATAGTTTGCGGTTCCTGTCTTTCGGATTTATCAGTCATTTTAAAATACGGAAGTAAGTGCGCATTTGGATTTGGTGCAGGCAGAGAATTCAGCCAAAAGGGCGGAGCACATCAGCCAAATGAATTTATGGAATGTGACAAGCTTTTAGATTATGCAAAAACTATTGCGACATATGTTGTTAAGGTTCTTGGATAATTGTGTATAAAAAATATTAATTTTAAAAGGAGAGTAAGACCATGAGAAAATTAAAAATAGGTATAATCGGTTTAGGAAACAGAGGAAGATCTGTAACAAGAGATGTTCTGGTGGATGTAGAAAACATTGAAATAACAGCACTTTGCGACCTTTACGATGACAGAATTGAAGAAGTAGCAGGCATAATAAATGAAAAATGCGGTTATAAGCCTGCACTTTTTACAAACGATTTTAAAGAGGTTGTAGATTCCGACAATGTTGAAGCTGTTTTGGTTTTACCTGCATGGGAAGCGCATATTCCGATTGCAATCTATTGTATGAAGAAGAACAAACCTGTAGGTATTGAGGTTGGCGGAGCATATTCAATCGATCAGTGCTGGGAGCTGGTTAAGACCTACGAAGAAACCAAGACTCCTATTATGATGCTTGAAAATGCCTGCTACGGCAGACGCGAACTCATGCTTCAGAGAATGGTAAAGGAAGGCGTTTTCGGAACAGTTGTACATTGTGACGGTGCATACGGCCACGATTTAAGAAGAGAAGTATCAAACGGAATTATAAAAAGACATTACCGCCTCAGAAACTACAAAAACAGAAACTGTGACAACTATCCAACTCATGAACTTGGTCCGATAGCACAGATTCTTGATATTAACCACGGAAACAGAATGGTATCACTTGTATCGGTAGCATCAAAAAGCGCAGGACTTCACGAATATATTTTGAAAAACCATGCCGACGATGAAAATCTTGTAAATATGCAGTTTGCTCAGGGTGATATAATCACAACAGTTATTAAATGTGCTCACGGAGAGACCATAACACTTACACTTGATACAACACTTCCAAGATTTTATACCCGCAACTACACCATTCACGGTACAAAAGCGCTTTACGACGAGAGAAATGACTCAATATTCTTTGATGGCGGAGAAACCAACCCCCATGCATGGAAACCAAACTGGGGAAATGCAGAACAGTATGAGGAGCAGTACGATCATCCTATCTGGCAGAAGTATATTAAAGACGGCCTTAAAGGTGGTCACGGCGGAAAGGATTGGCTCGTATATACCGACTTTATTGACCGTGTTTTGGAAAACAGACCTATGTGGATAGATGTATATGACATGGCTACATGGATGTCTATAACTCCGCTTAGCGAAAGATCCATTGCGACAGGCAGCCAGATGGTTGAAATCCCCGATTTCACAAACGGTAAATGGGTGCTTGAATAAGCATAAGCATCAGATCGAAGCTTTGCAGGAGGAATGATATATGAAGAAAGCAGTTGTAATCGGAGGGTATGGACACATAGGCTCGTATGTTGTTCCAAAACTTGTTGACGACGGATATGATGTTACAGTTGTATCAAGAGGAAACAAGAAACCGTATAATTATGAATTGCCCGTTTGGGATAAGGTGAAAAGCATAGCTTGCGACAGAAAACAGATGTCTGCTGAGGGTAAGTTTGGCGATATGATTGCCCAAATGCAGCCGGATTTGATTTTTGATGCGGTGTGCTTTACCAAAAAACACATTGAAGAGCTTTGTACGGCTATTGTAAAAGATGCAAAGCTTGCCGAAAAGACCAAATTGATAGAGATAGGCTCTATCTGGGTATATGGGCACAAGATATATTCGCCCGTTACAGAGGATCATCCCCATAATGCTTATTGTAATTACGGAAAAGGCAAGACAGATATAGAAAACTATCTGCGCTCTTTATCCCAAAGCGGAAAATTGAATACAACAATTCTGCATCCGGGACATATTTCCGGGGACGGTTGGTATCCCATTAACCCTCAGGGAAATGTCAATCCTAAGGTATATGCAGACATTATAGCAGGCAGAGAAATCCTACTCCCCGATGATGGAAATGCTACTCTTCATCATGTTCATTCGGAAGATATTGCAGACCTTACTATGGCAGTTTTGAAAAATCCTGATGCATCATGCGGTGAGGCGTTTAATGCAACGGCAAAGTATGCTGTAACATTACGGGGCTTTGCCGAAGAATTGTATAAGTATTTTGGACATGAACCCAACATTTCTTATTTACCCTTTGAAGAATTAAAAAAGGAAATTGGGGAAGAGGATGCTAATGTGACTTACAGTCACATACACCGCAGTCCTAATTGCAGTATGGAAAAAGCCGAAAGACTACTTGGCTTTGTTCCAAAACATTCTATATTGGATACAGTTATTTCTGCATTGAATTTCAAAATCAGTAAGGGTGAACTGTAATGCTTCCAAAGCTTAATTTTAGTATTAAAATTACTATAAAACATGGAGATCAACTATGATAAAATCAAGAGAAGAATTAATTGTAAGTACAGAAAGCAATAATGCCGGTGAGGTTAAGCTTTTTCTTTCAAATCTTGCTGACTTCAAGGGAAAAAGTCCCAAACTCCGCACTTTTGCATTGGCTGAGCTTAAACCGGGTGAAGAAGTAGAGTATCATATACATACAGGCGAGAGCGAAAGCTACTACATTATTTCGGGTAAAGGTATATATAATGACAATGGTGAAATAAAAGATGTTTTACCGGGGACAGTTACCTTTACTCCGTCAGGAAGCGGTCATGGTATAAAGAATAACGGTGAAGAAATGCTTAGCTTTATTGCGCTTATATTGCTTGATTGAAAGCAAGACATTTGTTTTAACGACCAACACTAAATATGCCTCAAACAGCTGATTTTCGGCATATTTTGGCTTGTTGGACACTGCAATATTTATTATAGAGTTAAAAAGGCTTAATCAACGACAAAACCCTCCCAATTCATTACGGATTAGGAGGGTTTCTCACATCAACTGCAAATACATTTCTAACTATATACAGGGTTCGTATTTGCGGTTTTTGGTGAACCATCGGAGATTCGAACTTAAGGACACCTTGGTAAAGTCATGTTATCTGCACAGATTGCGGTAATC
The DNA here is from genome assembly GCA_045545635.1 of Clostridia bacterium. Classification (GTDB taxonomy): domain Bacteria; phylum Bacillota; class Clostridia; order UMGS1810; family UMGS1810; genus RGIG8748. The sequence goes on from JAZQBI010000004.1 coordinate 15,318, forward strand.
TTGCTAAGCGGCTAACTCTTGCGGTGCCCGAAGCAAAACGCATACCCTAAAGGATGTGCGCTTTGCTTTCGACCGCTGCGCCAATAGCCTTTGCAATCAATGCTGAAGGCGTATTGAAAAGGTAGGGGTAGAAGAGTTAACAAAGTTTTCAAATAATAAATTTGTGGCGTAACGAGGCAAAAACGCAGGGAATATGGTAATATTTCCGAGTATTTTAACGAAGTTACAGCAGAAATTTATATTTGAAAACCGTCTTTAGTGTTGGTTGCAAAGGCTACACCCTTCATCTGCCACCGGCAGCGGGGCGGTTGTAATGCTACCGACTTCGCATTAGCTCAGTAATTCAGAGCGTGTGACTTTTAATCAAGGTGTGCAGAGACTAGGCTTTCCCGATAATTCACCAAACCAAAAAGCACTCCTTATGGAGTGCTTTCGGTTTGGTGAACCATCGGAGATTCGAACTCCGGACACCTTGATTAAAAGTCAAGTGCTCTGCCGACTGAGCTAATGGTCCATATATTTAATTTTGAATTGTCAACTCACTCTGCCCCGAAGGGTGGCTGGGCTGACTGGACTCGAACCAGCGAAAATGCCAGAATCAAAATCTGGTGCCTTACCGACTTGGCTACAGCCCAGTATAAAAGTTGTGGGGTGGGTAGTCGGATTCGAACCGACGACCTCCAGAATCACAATCTGGCGCTCTAACCAACTGAACTATACCCACCAGATATAAAAATGGCGCGCCAGGAGAGACTCGAACTCCCGACCCTCTGCTTAGAAGGCAGATGCTCTATCCAGCTGAGCTACTGGCGCACACTGTGGAGCGGGTGATGGGAATCGAACCCACACGGCCAGCTTGGAAGGCTGGAATTCTAGCCATTGAACTACACCCGCGTAAAATCGGTATATCACTAACCGACTTTAAGATTATATCAGCTTTGACAGTATTTGTCAAGGCTTTTTTTGTAAAAAAGTTTGGAAAAGTACGGAAATTATTTTCTTGTCATTTGGCGGCGGTTGAAGCACTGTTTTTTACAGTTGTTTCTTCACTCTGTTTCGTCATACGGTAATCGTAATAATCCTCAAATATTGTTTTGATAAGAGCTGCAACAGGCACTGCCAGAAGCACACCCACCATACCAAGAATACCTCCGCCTATGAGCACTGAGCACAGCACCCAGAAAGGCTTAACTTTAAGGTTATCTCTTACTATGCGAGGTTGTAGAATGTTGGCATCAATCTGTTGAAGAACGATTAGTATAACAGCTACAAGAATACCTTTGGAAAGGGACGCGGTAAACACTGTGAGGAGTGCCGACAGTGTGCATGCTATGGTCGCACCAAAGTACGGAATGAGGTTGAATACACCTATAAACAATGCAAGGATTGGTGCATATTTCACACCCAGAACAGACAGCACAACAAATGACATAACAGTTACTACAAGAGCGTCAAGAAGCTGACAGTAAATATATCTGTACATTATAATGAATGTGCGGTTTATATATTTGCTGAGTACGGGTTTTGTCTTTGTCGGGATAACAAGAGTTGCAATTTTATCCACGGTATCAAGAAGTCCTGCACGGTCAGAAAGGATATATATTGATATTATTATTGCCAGAACTACATTTAAAATACCTTTGGAAAAACCAGCAATGCTCTGCATAAAGCTCTGTACATTATCAAGATTAAATGCGGATATTACATCGTATATGGTTATTTTATCAATAAATGTCTTGAGAGAAAACCCGCCGTAATTTATGGTGTAAAGGGATTTTATAAACTTCTCTGCAATGGATGGGAGCTGCTGAATAAGCTCGGTAACACTTACGAATATCGTAGGAAGTATCACGGCAAAGAAACCTGACATAATAGCCAGCGTTACAAGGTAAACTGAGGTAATAGTTATACCTCTGCAGTGCTTTGTTAGGAAAGGCTTTTTGCATTTTCGAAGAAAATCCTCCAGCTTTTTGCATATGGGATGGAGAATAAACGCAATTACAAGCGCACCGAATATAGGCCCGCAAAGTCTGAAAAACGAGCCTATGTGTTCGAATACAATTCCGAGACTGTCAAAGGTTTTGTATACGGCAATTATGAGTACTGCCAGAATAAATATACTTATATTTTTGGTAAATTCTTTTTTCTTCATTGTTCTGTCTGCTCACTTACTCCCTGATTTATAACTTCCATCATTTTGAGATAAAAATCTGCATTGTCTCTCCTGAGATATCTGCATATCTGTGAGGCACGCTCTTTTGAACCTGCATAAAATTCCAGTTCAAAAACTATGACACCGCTTTCCTTCATGGAAAATTTGACGGTGTATTCATTTTCGTTAATGGGGAAGTAGTCTGCATAAAGCTCGTTGCCCTGAGCGTTTTTTCTGTTGATATCCTCTATGAGCTCTTGAAGCTTTAGTCTTATGCTTCCGGGGATTTTATTTGCAAAAAAACCGATAGTTTCCTCTCCTGCCTGAGCTATGGAATAGTAGCTTTCACCGTCGGCTTCGTAGGTTGTTATGTTGTCTTTTTGCATAAGCTCGGTTATATATTGCTCCAGTTCAAAATAGTTTACATACGCACAAGAGGATATTACATAGTCCAGCATTGTGTATGTTGTGGACATTTTCAGTTCTTTTAATGTGTAGAGTATCATAAGTTTAATTTCGTATTCTGTAGGTTTGTATATGAAATCCACGTCATTTATCCTCCCGGGTTTTTTAAAAAAATCAGGGCTGTTAAAAACGAGTTTTAACAGCCCTCCGCTTGACTTTTATTATACCAAATACGGTGCCAGTTCGCTTGCAAAGGCAGCTGCATCATCGGTGTGAGCTTCTACTGTAATTTTCTTTGTAAGGTCAAGGCTGAAGATACCCATGATGGATTTTGCATCAACCACATAGCGTTCGGAAATGAGGTCAATGTCGAAGTCGTACTTATTAACGATGTTAACAAAATTCTTTACATCGTTAATGGAATTTAAAATGATATCAAATGTTTTCATGATATTGCCTCCAATGCATATTATTTGTAATTACATTATACTACCGCAAAATTTTTAAGTCAATTGTTATTATTACATATTGCAAAAATTTGTGAGTAGTGTATAATAAAGACATAAATTTTTTAAGGAGTTTATATACTATGAAGACCGTTTCTTTTGCCACGCTGGGATGTAAGGTAAATCAATATGAAACAGAGGCGATGGCAAATCTTTTTGAAAAGGCAGGATACAAGGTTCAGAGCTTTGATGACATCTGCGATATATATGTGATAAATACCTGTACCGTAACCGGAACGGGGGAGAGGAAATCCCGTCAGATGATAAACCGTGCACACAAAAAAAATCCCAATGCTTTCATAGCTGTAGCCGGTTGTTATTCTCAGGTAAGTCCCGAGGCTGCCGCCGCTTTGGAAGGGGTGTCACTGGTTATCGGTACCCGTGACAGGAGCCGCATTGTTGAGCTTTGCGAAGATGCCATGGAAAAGAGCGAAACAACAGTATCCGTAGGGGACATTATGAAGCAGCGTACCTATGAGGATATGTGGGTTCCGTCATATTCTGACAAAACCCGTGCTTTTGTCAAGATTGAGGACGGATGCACGGAATTCTGCACCTATTGCATAATTCCCTATGCAAGAGGTCCTGTGAGGAGCCGCAGTATGGAAAGCATAGTTAATGAAGTAACCGAGCTTGCCAAAAACGGATTCAGGGAAATAGTCCTTACCGGAATACATCTGGCATCCTACGGCAGAGATAACCGTGAGTATAGCCTTCTTGATGTAATAAAAGCTATTGACAAAATTGACGGTATATGCCGTATACGTTTAGGTTCTGTGGAGCCAAGACTGCTTACCGAGGATTTTGTCCGTGAAATAAGCAGACTCAGTAAGGTATGTAATCACTTTCATGTTGCACTTCAAAGCGGATGTGATGCCACCTTACAGAGAATGAACAGAAAATATACCACTGCTCAGTACAAAGAGGGTATAGAACTGCTGCGAAAATATTTTGACAATCCGGCAATTGCAACAGACATTATGGTAGGATTTCCAGGTGAGACTGAAGAGGAATTCGTATCTTCCGTGAAATTCGCTTCGGAACTAAAGCTTGCGGATGCACACGTTTTTGCCTACTCCAACCGCAAGGGCACAAAAGCCGACAGGTTTCCCTGTCAGGTGCCCAAGCGTACCAAGGAGGAACGAAGCCGCATAATGATAGATACACTGGCTAAGTCCCGTGAAGAGTACCTTAGTTCTCAAATCGGGAAAAAAGTGCAGGTACTCATGGAGCAGGAAATGAGCAAAGGTTTATGGGAGGGACACATGACAAACTATGTTAAGGTAGTTATTCCCTCCGATGAGGATTTGTCGGGAAAATTTGTTGATGTAATTACCGAATCCGTACAAAAGGATTTTGTGTTTGGAAACCGTAGCTAAATAATATATACAAGGAGTGCACAAACTGCGGCAATGCATACTGCCCCGATAAAAAATGTACTTTTTTTGCCAAAACAAGTTTTCTTTATTGCACGGCTTTTGGAATATATATAGTCTTCTATTACCTTGTCTGCGACGGTCAGTATATCGTCGCAGTTTTTCTTTCCCGAAGAGAAAAAGGCAAAAAAAGAATTTCTGGGTTTTTTGTAGGGCATATGTCAACCATCCTTTCGTTAACATCATACCCCATAATATGAAAATTTATACAAGTCTGGTAATTTCTTTTTTTAGTCGTGAAATAATTTTCTTTTCCAGTCTTGATATGTAGGACTGGCTTATACCAAGCATATCAGCTACCTCTTTCTGAGTTTTGGGGGTGGCTTTTTTAATGCCGAAGCGAAGCTCCATTATGTTGCGTTCTCTTTCGGACAGCTTTTGCATTGCTATGGTAAGAAGCTCCCTGTCTACTTCATTTTCCAGATTCCGATGTACCGCATCACTGTCAGTACCCAGTATGTCGGAGAGAAGAAGCTCGTTTCCGTCCCAGTCTACATTGAGGGGCTCATCTATGGAAATTTCGGTTTTTCTGCCGCTGTTTTTCCGAAGGTACATAAGTATTTCGTTTTCTATGCATCTTGAGGCATAGGTTGCAAGCTTTATGTTCTTGTCGGGGTTAAAGGTGTTGATGGATTTTATGAGTCCTATTGTACCTATGCTTATAAGGTCCTCAATATTTATTCCGGTGTTTTCAAATTTTTTTGATATATATACCACAAGTCGCAGATTTCTTTCGATAAGTTCGTTTCTCGCAAGTGATGGATTGCGGCGAAACCGTTCAATAAGAAGCTCTTCTTCCTCTTTGGAAAGTGGAGGCGGGAGAGTTGTTGCACCGCCGATGTAATGTATTTCTCCAAACAGTATCTTTTGTAGTATGTTCATAAGTTTTTCCTTAAACAAACAATCATTTCCTTTCATAAATTGGGCCCGATAAGTGCATGATAATCTCCCCTTGGAGAAAGTCTTCCGCAAAATACCGCTGTGACAAAATCCTTTTTGAGGCTTCGGTCTACATAGATACTGTCGGGAACAAAGGCGGCAAGAAGTCCGCTTTCGGTACCGATTGACGAAAACGGAATCAGTCTGAACCCTTCGGGAAGATTCTCGGCACCGTCTATTTCCGATAGGTCAAAGCTGAAAAGAGGGGAAAGAAATTCCGCCTCCGCAATTATTACCTTTTTTCCCGTCAGGGGATCTCTCAGCATATTTCCCGTGTCTACAAGGGCGGTAAATTCCACTGTTTTTCCGAGCTTTGACACTTTTATGAGGCAAAGTCTGGGTTCTATTGAATTTTTGGAAATCCTTTTTGCAACAATAATAAGACAAAATTCTCCTGCAGTGCACAGTGCAAGCCACAGCGTGGGAATATCAAAATAGAAGACACCGTTCTTGATAACTCCTCCCAGCTTTATTCCCATATCCGTAAAGTACAAAAAGGCAAGGAGACCTATTCCGGAAACTACAGTTATTGATGCAAAGCACAGAGTACGTTTTACGGCGGAAAAAATATTGCATCTGCCAAAGGAAATGAGCACAATACCAAGGGCACAAAGCATCCGTACAAAAAAATTTTCTCCAATGCCGAAGGTATCAAGAAAAACAATGCATCCGTACAGTGCACCAAAACCCGCTCCAAGTCCTATTAAAATGGGATTTACCTTAAGACGCATAATTACCGCAACACCAAGTATGAGAAAGGTGTTTACAAAAAGATTTACCAGAAAAAGTACATCCATGTACACCACAGGCATACTGACACCCCCTTTTTAATTATGTATTAATAAAATTTTAGCACACACCTGCGGTAGAATTTTGTAAAACCAAGGGGGTAATTTCTAAAAAATTTGATATTGATATTTATGGAGATATATGGTAGAATGATAAAAAGCTTTTATATTATGGAGGTAATATGTCATGAAAGTATTGGCATTTGATTTCGGTGCTTCCAGCGGCCGTGCAATACTCGGCAGTCTGGAAAACGGAAAAATTGTTCTTGAAGAGGTACATCGTTTTGATAACGAACCCGTTATGATTAATGACGGATTTTATTGGGATCTTGCGAGACTTTTTCATGAAGTTAAGCAGGGTATAAGAAAGGTTAAGGATGTGGACTTTGCCAGCATAGGTGTTGATACTTGGGGTGTTGACTATGCTCTTATTTCCAAGAGTGGCAAGCTTCTTTCCAATCCCTATCACTACCGTGACGACAGAACGGAAAAGCCTATTGAGGAACTGAAAAAGCAGATATCCACAAAGGAGCTCTACAACAAAACAGGTATTCAGGATATGCCTTTCAACACAATATATCAGCTTCTTGCGGATAAAAGTCAGAGAAATGATATATATGGAATTGCAGATAAGTTTGTTATGATGCCCGAGCTTTTCGGATATCTTCTCACAGGCAGAATTTACGGCGAGAAGAGTACAGCTTCTACTTCTGCCCTCCTTGAACCATATACAAAGGAATGGAACTGGAAGCTCATCGATGAGGTTGGCTTAAACAGAGACATCTTCCCTGAACTCCTTGAACCCGGCACAAAGGTTGGCAAGCTCAAGGACGAAATATGCACTGAACTCGAAATTGATGCAAAGGATGTAATTGCCGTTGCAGGTCACGATACTGCAAGCGCTATTGCGGCAGTTCCCGCATCGGAAGATAGCTTTGTATATATTTCCTGCGGAACATGGAGCCTCTTTGGTACAGAGCTTAAGAGCCCCTGTATAACAGAAAAATCTGCAGAGCTTGACATTACCAACGAAACAGGCTACGACAACACTACAAGATTCTTAAAGAATATAATCGGTCTCTGGATCATTCAGGAAACACGCCGCCAGTTTAAGCGTGACGGCAAGGAATACAGCTATGCCGATATGGAAAAGATGGCTAGAGAGGCAACACCATTCAAGTGCTTTATCGATCCCGATGATCCGCTCTTTATGCCTCCCGGAAATCAGGTTCAGAGAATCAAGGATTACTGCAAAAAGACAGGTCAGGCTGTTCCCGAAACTGACGGTGAGGTTGTTCGTTGTATTTACGAAAGTCTTGCACTCAAGTACAAGCACACCTTCAATAGCCTCAAGGATTGTACAGGAAGCGACTTCAAGGCAATCCACATGGTAGGCGGCGGAACAAAGGACGGTTTCCTTTGTCAGATGACTGCAGATGCTACCAAGGTTCCCGTAATTGCAGGACCTATCGAAGCTACCGCTGCAGGTAATGTTGCAGTTCAGCTTATTGCCGCAGGCGAAATCAAGGACCTCAAGGAAGCAAGAAGGATAATTGCAGATTCCTTTGATGTTGTTCACTATAAGCCCTGTGACAGCGGCTTTGATGCAGCATATGAAAGATATGTGAAATTACTGTAATTTAATACACAAAAAAACACGGAGAAAATTCATTGTCGAATTTTTCTCCGTGTTTTTTTAGTTGATAATCAATATATTTCGTATAATAGTCTTACAGTTTCCCCTCTTGTTATGGTGCCTGCAGGATTTTTGCTTCCTGCAACATAGCTGTCTATCAGCCCGATGCTTGCTAATTTGTCAAAATACTCTTTGCACCAGTTGGGTATTTCAGTCTTATAGCTGATATCCTTTATTTGCGTATTGTCGGGCAGAAGTCTTGATATGACTGCAATTACTTCTGCATGAGTGAGGGTGCCTTCATAGTCAAAGATGAGACCTTTCTCTGTGGCTTTTCCGTTCATTATGCCCATGGAGTACATAGCCTTTATATGGTTTTTGCACCAATCGGGAATACTGTCGGAATCATCAAAGGGCAGTTCAACAGTTTTGTAGGTATCTGTAATTATTTTTTGCATATTTGCAATCATTACTGCAAATTCGCCGCGGCTCAGGCCCTTGAGGGGCATAAAATATTTTTTGCCGTCAGATACGGTTCCCTGTATCACCTTTTGATTGTACATGTATGAGATGTAGTCCTTTGCCCAATAGTAATCCTCAATATCTTCAAATACATTGGGATAGGCATCACCCTTTACGGTAAATCCGTAAACGGTTCTGTTGCCGAGATAGTTTATGGCAGTAATCTGTATTTTGTGCATTCTGCCGTCGTCAAAATTAAAAGAAATGGAATTTTCCGCTACTTCTGCAGGAAACTCATTTCCGTCCACGGTAACAGATACTGAGTCGGTGGTTACGGGTGTCAGGGATTCAAAGCTTACAACAACATTGCCCGGAGATATTTCCTGATGATTTATTACAATATATGGAGAAGGCTTCTTTTTTACAGTGGTTTTGATTTGTTTTGTATAGTTGCCTGCGGTTATATCTATTGTTCCTGCGGCATCTGCATCTGCGGCGGTGAATACTCCGTTTTGGTCTATTGTGCCGATTTCCTCACTGCACGACCATATAAAGCAGGAATCATCACCTTTAAGTACGGCATTACCCACGTTTGCTGCGGCATTGAGGTCAATCTGCTCTGTGCCGTTTAAGGTAATTGTATTTATTTCTTTGCTGTTTTGGGCATCCTTCACTGTTATACTTGTAGGTGTTTCATATACCTTAACTGTTACAGAGCTTTGAAGCTTTTCCGACAGTGCCGTTACTGTAAAATCTCCGTTACCTTTTATTTTAAAGCTTCCGTCTTCGGAAAAAGCGCCGTCAGATGAAATAAACAATGGTTCTTCCGGAAGATTGGCTTTGTAGTAATTAATATCTGTTGCATATACGGTGAATTTTTCCGTAGCTCCGGACAGATAATTGCCGTAGTGGGGATAAACAAAAAGCCTTTCTGCAGTTTGTGTGGCAGGTTGGGTATTCATCAGTCCCACAAAGGTTGCTATCTTTCGTTCAAAGCCGTCAGAAGGTCTGTTTATTACCTCAAAGCTGTCTGTACCGGGATACACAGCACCTATGGTTGTAGAGCCTCCGCCGTCAAGATTGACTGCATCGGTACAACCAAGCTCTTTGAGCCTTTCTGCCAGAGTTTTGAGCCTTGCACCGTAGCTGTGGCCAAGTTGTCTGCCATCCAGTGTATAGAATACAATTGTGCCGTCGGCTTTTATACCAATGGCGGTTCTTGGTGCTGCGGTTTCATCTTTCCCGACGAACTGAGAGTCTTTAAGTATCACGCCTCCCCATGCACCAAGGACATATCTTGCATCTCTCCAACGCTCATCACCTGTTGCCTCAAGGGAGAACTCCACGGTATCTCCTATGCCGAAGAGGTACATATTGTTTAGTATGTCATCTCTGAGCTTAAAGTCAGCCGACAGTACTACCTTACCCTTTGGTATGGGAACAGAGCCGCTGTCAAAGGTAACGGATTCCACGGTGCCCTTCAGCTTTTCGCCTATTGATAGACTTCCTTCCAAGCTGCCAATCACAATGTTTACTCCGTTTCCGCTTGCCTTTGTTGTGTCCGAAAATTTGTCGGTGTACATATATATATTGTAGGGTTGTCTCACCTTATTTACAACGCCGATATCTATATCGGAAGAGTTGACCGATGCAGTAAGCCTGAGACTTAGTGGAGCAATAAAGGCTGTGCCGTCGTAGTTAAAGCCTATGGCATCCATATCACCGGAATCCATCACCACAAGCTCTCTTTCCGATATCTGATGGCTCAGGGGAACTCCTGTGGTCAGTGCAAAAAAGTCTGAGTTAATGAGCATTGCGGGATGCAGTTCCATTGCATTCAGGTTCTGTGCCATGGAAGATGCATTTATCTTGCCATAGATGCTGTCGTTTATAATAGCCGGAATAAGCTCGGTATTTGGGGTATATTCCACAAAATACTCCTTTTGTTGTCCCACTCCCATCTGGTCGCTGTAAAAGGAATTGGTTTTCAGGTATGCACCTTTACCTATGTTTATCGCAGAGCTTTCAATATTTTCAGTCCCCAGTATGGAAGCATTGGCTGTCGAAAGCAGTATTCCAAAGGCACACACAAGTGCCGCTGTTTTTTTAAATTTCAAAATAATCACCTCGTATCTTAAGTATAGCAGAGCTGCGGCAAGGTTACAAGAAAAAGAAAAAAATTTAATCAAAATTTTATATTAAGTGACACATCAACCCCGTCAAAGCCTTGAAATAACTGGCTTTGACGGGGTTTTATTTTTCTTCGAAACAGTATGCGAAATTCATCTTTTTGCCGTTGTATAATTAAATTACAGCAGGTGACACGCAGGAAAGACTGCTGAATATGACACTTCGGAAAGACGAAAGGAGAAAAAATGGAAAAAGAATTAATGACAACAGCTCCCACAGAGTCAACTGTCGGAGCAAAGGCAGAGGAGATATCAGTCTCCGAAAAGGAACCCGCCATTCCCGGCGGTGAGGCAACTGATTCTGTGGGAATCTCAATGGAAGAACATACAGACAGCAAAGAAGAAAAGAGTGTATCAGCTTCCAACGGGATTCCTGAGGCAGAAGAGGATGCCAAACGCCGTAAATCCGAGATGAGGTCAGAGTTTGAAAAACTCATCAAGGGTGATTACAAGGAGTTTTATGAGGAGAGAGTTAAGGAAAACCTTAACAGAAGATTCAAGGAGAATACGGTTCTTCGAAAGCAAAATGATGCAAACCGTGAAATCGTCGAAATTCTTTGTGACAGGTACAGCATTGAGCCGGGTAATCTTTCGGCACTTAAAATGGCGCTTGAAGCTGACGATGCCTATCTTGTTGGTGAAGCCAATAAGCGGGGAATAGGTATCGAAGAGTACAAGTACATAAAAAGGCTTGAGAGCGAAAACCGCCGTCACAAGGAAAATCAGGCTCATATGGAGGCTGTTCGCAAAGCAAATGAAGATGTGGAAAGATGGTATGCGAGAAGCGTTGAAGTTAAGGAAGTATATCCTGAATTTGACATATTTGCCGAAGCTGCAAATCCGTCTTTTGTGTCTCTTATCAAAAACGGCATTGATGTAAAAACCGCCTATGAAGTTGTGCACCACAATGACATTGTGGCACGGGCGGCAGACACTGCCGCAAGAAACGCAGAAAAAAAGACAGTTGATGCAATAAGACAAAGGGCAATGCGACCTGCTGAAAACGGTCTCTCTTCAAAAAGCTCCGCAATTTATGCAAATGGAGTTTCCTCTCTCACTCCAAAGGACAGGGAGGAAATAGCAAGACGGGCGGCAAGAGGAGAAAAAATCTCTTTTTGATGCTTACAAAAAGGAGGAATTTGAATGGCTGAAAATACACAGTTTGAAATGAATACCAATACAACCACAGGACTCTCTGCGGAAATGAAAACCTATTACAGTGACTATCTTGTGGATAATGCAACACCCAATCTCGTTCACGACCAGTTCGGTCAGAAGCATCCCATACCTGCAAACGGAGGCAAGACAATCAACTTCCGTAAGTTTGTTCCCTTTAATAAGGCAACCAAGCCTCTTTCCGAAGGGGTAACTCCCAACGGCGGAAGCCTTTCGGTTACGGATGTAACATCAGAGGTAGCACAGTACGGTTACTATGTAACCCTTTCTGATATGCTTATGCTCACTTCTGTTGACAATACCCTGGTAGAAACCACAAAACTTTTGGGTTCTCAGGCAGGAAGCACTCTTGATACTGTTACAAGAGAGGTGCTTAACTCCGGTACAAATGTAATGTATGCAGGCGGAGTGGAAGAAAGAGGAGCATTGGGAGAAGAAAACAAGCTTACTGTTGAAGAGATATTCAAAGCAGCAAGAATGTTAAAGTCTCAGAATGCTCCCAAAATAGATGGAGGTTATGTTGCCATAATCCATCCTGATGTTGCCTACGACCTTATGAGGGATTCCGAGTGGATAGATGTGAATAAATATGCCAATGCGGAAACAATTTTTGCCGGAGAAATCGGCAAAATCGGCGGTGTCAGATTTGTAGAGAGTACCGAGGCAAAGGTATTTACCGCAGAACCGTTGGTAGAGGGAAAGAAGACTTTTGAAGTAGGCGGATATACAGATAATGCGGGAGATGCGAACATTATAGCCGGCGTTTACAGTAAATACACTATGGGCGTATCCGGTTTAGACACCAAATTTGCAAATGAGCTGGTTGGCAAGCGAATAAACATTGTCAATCCAATGCCGGAAGAGGGTGCAGTATCTTCTGTCTCCATGGTAATTTGCGGCGTGGATGACAATGGATTTATCTTCTTTGATCCCAACTCTGTTCCCAAACCTCTTCCCTTTGAGCTTGACGGTGCAGAAACTATAATCTTTGGCGATGGCGGCGGTGTAGGCGGCAGAAGCGTATACTCCACCCTTGTAATGGGTGCAAATGCCTACGGTGTAACAGAGGTTACCGGCGGCGGTCTTGAACACATTGTAAAGCAGGTAGGCTCCGGCGGAACCGCAGATCCCTTGAACCAGAGAGCAACTGCAGGCTGGAAGGGTACAAAAGCGGCAGAGCTTCTTGTGGATAACTACATCGTAAGAATCGAAAGTGCCTCAACATTTGAGGGTGAAGCCAACTAAGACTATATACAGGAAAGGAATGATACTATGAGTTCAAAAACTTCAGCGGCACCAAAGACCGCAGAGCAACCCAAAAAGGTTAAGAAGATAAATGCCAAAGAATATTATAACGAGCTTGTTTCCGTCAAGTTATTTAAGGACAACAACAAGTACAAGGATGATGTTTTTGTGGCGGTAAACGGAGTGGGTATGATTGTTCCAAGAGGTGTGGAAGTAAAAATTCCCAGAAAATATGCTCTTGCTCTTGAAAACAGCGAAAAGCAGAGCAGCTTTTCCGTTGAATACCAGACCAGACTCCAGAATGAATCCTCTGCCCTTGTATAATTGAAAAGTGCAGGTGACCCATACGACATCAGACTGGAACACAATAAGGGAGGATTATCTTACATCGGATACAAGCTACAGAGAACTTAGCCGCAAATACGGAGTAAGCTACAAAAAGCTCTCTTCCCTTGCATCGTCGGAGGGCTGGTACAAAAGTAAAAAGGAGAATTCCTCATCCGTTCCATCAAGAGAGGAAAGGATTCTTGCCATAAGCGACAGGCTTCTGGATAAGATAGAAAAATCCATTGCCGAGATAGACCGCTGTATTGTAAAAAACAAGGAGCGCACAAAAACTGTGGAATACGATTACGATACAAAAAAGCCTTTGTCGGAAACCGTGGAGGAAAAAGAGGACATCCGTGTAATTGAGGGTATGATAGATAAGATGGGACTCAAACAGCTTGTTTCAACCCTGAAGGATATAAAGGATATACACCTCAGTATGCAGGGAGAGGAATCTCTTGACGAGGAAGAGGAGGGTATTATAGTGCTCAGCGAAGTAACGGAGGACAGTGAGGATGAAGAAGGAGAGGACTAAAAAAACCATATGGAAGCCCCAGAAAAAACAGGCGGTTTTCCAGTCCCGTAATGAATATGAGGCTCTCTACGGAGGTGCGGCAGGGGGCGGCAAGTCCGATGCACTTCTTACCGAAGCATTAAGACAGGTGCATATTCCTCATTACAGAGCTTTGATACTTCGTAAGACTTACCCTCAGCTTTCGGAGCTTATAGACCGAAGCCGCCAGCTCTACAAAGCGGCATACCCAAAGGCAAGGTACAACGACAGCAAGCACTTCTGGCATTTTCCGTCGGGTGCAAAAATATATTTTGGTGCCATGCAGCACACCAAGGACAGGATAAATTATCAGGGAAAAAGATATGACTTTATTGCGTTCGACGAGCTTACTCACTTCACCTGGGAGGAATACTCGTATATGTTTTCCAGAAACCGTCCTTCCGGAAGCGGCACCAGATGTTATATAAGAGCTACCACAAATCCCGGAGGTATAGGTCACAGTTGGGTAAAGGAGAGGTTTATATCGTGCGCTCCGCCTCTCACCCCTGTTACCACACAGATGCAGGTGGCAGGTCCCGACGGCAAGATGATAGATATGGAAAGAAAGAGGATATTTGTGCCCTCTACCGTCTTTGACAATGAGGAGCTTTTAAAAAATGATCCCAACTATCTTGCCAACCTGTCACTTCTTCCGGAAAAAGAAAAAAGGGCATTGCTCTACGGTGACTGGGACAGCTTTGCGGGGCAGGTTTTTGCAGAGTGGAAAAACGATCCGGCTCATTATACGGACAGAAAATTTTCTCATGTAATACACCCGTTTCTCATACCCAAAACCTGGAAAATATACCGAGGATTTGACTTTGGTTATTCAAGACCGTTTGCTGTAGAGTGGATAGCTCTGGATCACGACGGGAGAGCATATGTGATAGCAGAACTCTACGGATGTACCGGAGTCCCAAATGAGGGGGTGCGTTATACTCCTGTTCAGATTGCCGAGGCAATAAAAAAGATGGAGGCACAGCATCCAAACTTAAAGGGCAGGAGAATACGCGGAATAGCGGATCCTGCCATTTCCAAGGCAGAAACAGGTCAGAGTATAGCAGATATGTTTTCCGGAGAGGGAGTATTTTTTGATTACGGTGACAATGAGCGGATTGCAGGAAAAATGCAGTTTCACTACCGCCTGAGCTTTGATGGCGAGGGAGTACCCATGATGTATGTGTTTGAAAACTGCGTGAACTTTATAAGGACAATTCCTGCACTTGTGTACGACAGTGTGAATGTGGAGGATATCGACTCTTCGGGAGAAGACCACATATATGACTGTGTACGTTATGTGCTTATGGAAAACCTCATAAATCCCTCACCGGCATCAGCATCTGCCCTTTGCAGGGATGATCCTCTCAATATGTCAAGGAACTTTACAAGATTAAATAATTATAATTTTTATACGATATAAAAGGGGCTGTCTCACTAAAGTGAGGCAGCTCTGAATTTTTGCACACAAAAAGCCGCAGAAGTATAGAAACTTCGCGGCTTTTGTGGTATCACTTATTGAGACACTCCCTTTGTTGAAATTATTCCACAAAAAGCAGAGGGAAAAACAACCACCTTTTTATCTTTTTCAAGTGCTTTTTTCATTGACACAGGACCTTTAGTGTGATACAATATTAACGCATTTGCACAAATGTCGAAAAATAGAGAAATATGGTGATATAATTGAATCGCATCAGGTTATTAAGATGCATCACAGCATTGATTGTTACTGTTACTATTGCATCTTCACAGCTTTTTATAGAGTCAGGCGCAGAGGAGGTCTGGGCAGGGTTTAAGGATGTTTCCTACGAGGATTGGTACGGAGAGTCGGTTTACAATATGGTATGGGCAGGAGTTATTCCTGCTTCCAACGGCAACTTCTATCCCAATGCTCCTGCGGCAAGACAGGATCTTTTGCTTTTTCTGTATAATTTTGCACATATGAACAGAGAGCCTGCCGCATCCTGCAAGGCTGTTCCTTATACTGATGTGGATAAGGAAAGTGCGTATTACAAGTCCATCTGCTGGGCATATGCTTCCGGAATACTTTGTGACTATAAGGACAAAAAGTTAAGCCCCGGAGGTCAGTTTACCAAAGAGGAATTCTGCACGGTTATTATGCGGTATCTTTCCGCGTTCGGTATAAAGCCAAAGGCAGTAGGAAGCGCAGAGATGTTTGAAGATTCTCTCAAAATTTCCGATTCAGCCAAGTCCTTTGTTCTGGCATCAAGGCTTGCAGGCTTCATAAACGGCGATGAGGGCGGCAAATTTCATCCCAAGTCTTCTGTAACAAGGGCGGAAATGGCTAAGGTTTTCAGCAAGATGTTTATTTCGTCCCGCATTAAGGTTAAGGAAGGGGACAGATTGGTAGATACCTCTGCCGGTGCTTATGACTGGTGCTACGATGATTACGAAAAGAAGATGAATCCCCATAAAGCATATGTGGAAAAGGGTAAAGCGGTAAGCTCCTCATACTTTAACGATGCTGTTTTTGTGGGGGATTCGGTTTCTATGTCCCTACAGCTTTACAGTGCCTCAAAAAAATCTCTTGGAAAAGCAAGCTTTGTGTGTGCAGCCAGCCTTAGTCCCTATAATGCACACTGGGAGGTTTCTTCCGGTTCAAAGCACCCTGTGTTTAAAGGGAAAAAGCAAAAAGTAGAGGATGCCGTTGCTGCATCGGGTGCCCGCAAGGTGTACATAATGCTTGGAATAAACAGCCTTGGTATGGGTGTTGACAGATGTGTTTCCGATTTGACAAAGCTTATAGACAAAATCCTTGCCAAATCACCAAAGGCAACTATCATTCTGCAGTCCGTCACCCCTATGACCAAGGACAGTCCCATAAAAAAATCCACATTGAATAACGACATTATAAGACAATACAATGCAAAGCTTCTGGAGCTTGCCAATGACAACGGTTGGTATTACGTCAATGTTTCCGAAGCATTTAAAGACAGTGAGGGCAATCTCAAAAAGAGCTATTGCAGTGATCCCTCTGCCATGGGTATTCATTTTACCTTTGAGGCGGACAAAGTGTGGGTGGATTATCTTATCACTCATGCACCACAAATAAAATAGGAGTAAAAAAATGAAAAAAACACTTATTATGATATTGGCAGTTCTGGTATTTGCATCTGCAGGATGCTCCCAAAAAGAAGCTGCTCCCATAACAGAAAACATAACCCGTGAACAGGAAGTTACCGAGGAATCTGCAGAAAATATCGACGAATCGGAAACAGATGCACTTGATTCAACGGATAAACAGGAAGAGCCTGAGGTAATTGAGGAAAAACCCCTTGAATCCGAAAAAGAGGAAGCTGAACCTGCTCCGGTCAATCTTTCTACGGTAAATTCCGAAATCAAGACAGCAGTTTCCGCAAGCGATGCTATGGATCTGGATGCGGAAGGTATATCCAATCTTTACGGAATACTTCCTGAGGATATAGGGCAGGCCGCAGGATTTGTGGTTATGGACGGAACATTCCCCCATGAGGCGGTAATGGTGGAGGCAAAAGACACTGCCGCGGCAGAAAGAATAGAGAATCTTTTAAAAGAAAAGCATACTGCATTTAAAGAACAGTCCAAGGGATATGATGCACAGAACTACGAGCTCGCATCCAAGTGTAAGGTAGAGAGAAACGGCAATTTTATTTCTATGTTCCTCACACCTGATTTTGAGACTATGAGAGCGATATATTCACAGTATGTGAAATAAAAATCTGCCGGGCGGAAGATTTTCGCTCGGCAAAATAGCCTTTAGCAACCAGCTTCTATGTTGCTTGGGCAGTCATAACAATATTGGAGATATGGTGAAATGGTTTTTTCAAGCCTGATTTTTATATTTATATTTTTACCCGTGGTTATGATTATTAACGGACTTCTGCCAAAAAAATTCAGAAATCTGTTTTTACTTATAGCCAATCTTTTGTTTTATGCATATGGAGAACCGGTGTACGTTCTCCTGATGATAGCATCAATAGCAGTAAACTACTTTTGTGCACTGTGGATAGAAAAATCCATGTCCGACAGGGTGCGAAAAGCTATAATGATACTGAATGTTATTGTGAATCTCGGATCATTGGGATTTTTTAAATATACAACGATGATTTTTGACACACTAAGGGTTATACCGGTGCTCAGCACTCTTCCGGCGGCGGATATTGTGCTGCCTATCGGTATATCCTTTTATACTTTTCAGGCAATGTCCTATGTTATAGATGTTTACCGCGGTTCATGCCGCAGTACACATAGCTTTGTGGATTTTGCCGCATACATATCACTTTTTCCGCAGCTTATTGCAGGTCCTATTGTCCGTTACAGCGATGTGGAGCGAAAGATCCGTGACAGACGGGTTTCTGTGGAGATGTTTTCCAACGGAATCAAGCTTTTTGTCATAGGTCTTTGCAAAAAGGTTCTGCTGGCAAATCAGTTCGGTATGGTGTGGGACACGGTATCGGCTGACGTGGAAGCCTTTGGTATGGCAGGTGCCTGGGTGGGTGCTGTTGCCTATACACTCCAGATATATTTTGACTTTGGCGGATATTCCGATATGGCAAGAGGACTTGGCAAGATGCTGGGCTTTGACTTCTGCATCAACTTCAGCTACCCCTATATTTCCAGAAGTATAACGGAGTTCTGGCGCAGATGGCATATTTCCCTCAGCAGCTGGTTTAAGGACTATGTATATATTCCCCTTGGAGGAAACCGTGTCAAACCCTTAAGACACGCCATCAATATTCTTATCGTGTGGTCGCTCACGGGATTGTGGCACGGTGCTGCGTGGAACTTTGTTGTATGGGGACTTTACTACGGCATTTTGCTTCTTATGGAAAAGTTTGTCTACGGAAAACATCTTTTGCGTACACCAAAGGTTATAAATCATATATACACTCTGTTGGTTGTGATAATAGGATGGATATTCTTTGCTTCATCGGATTTTGCAAGTGCATTTTCCTATATCGGTTGTATGTTCTCATTTAAGTTTGCGGACATAACATCCCTTGCAGGATGGATACCGACATTTGTTTCGGGAATTGTGGCGAGCACACCTCTTATGGCGGCGGCATTCGGTATTTTGCATATCAAAAAGAAAAAATCTCATGTGATAGAAGCTATATTGTGTATGGTAGGTTTCATACTTTGCATAGCGAGTCTCGTTACGGAAAGCTACAATCCTTTCCTCTATTTTCGTTTTTGAGGTGACATGATATGAAAAAAAGAAAGCTTATTCTTCCGATACTCTTTTCGGGTGTGATTATTTCCGTCTCATTGCTCACCTTTGTTGTTCCCCCAAAAAGCTATTCAGAAAATGAAAAAAGAATATTGGCGGAGTTTCCTGAATTCACATGGGAAAACATTTCCTCCGGAAGATTTGGAGATGAGGTAGAAAAATATCTCAGTGACCATATTGCAGGAAGAGATTTTTTTGTGGGAATAAACTCCTATTTTGATATGCTTATGGGGAAAAATTCCCTAGGAAGCATATATAATTGCAAGGACGGGTATCTTATAAATGCCCCAAAGACAAACTCTGACGAAAGCTTTGTCCGCAATATGAAAAATATAGAAGAATTTACCGTAAACTGCGGACTTGATGCAACATTAATGATTATACCAAATGCAGGATATATTATGGGGGACAAGCTTCCCGTATTTCACGGTAATTACAGGGATGGAGAGCTTTTTAAAAAAGCTTCTGAGCTTACTCCGTCGGTAAGATTTTTTGACACACGAAGCCACCTTGCTCAAAGCTATAACGACGGTGCCCAGGTGTATTATAAAACTGACCATCACATTACAAGTGAGGGGAGCTATGTTCTCTATAGGGAATACTGCCGTCTTATGGGAATTGATTGTCCCGAAAGAGACGAATACACAGTGGAAAGGTATGATGGTTTCCGTGGTACTACATATTCAGGAAGCGGATATTTTTTGAATACCGATGATACACTGGAAATATGGGATAGCGGTCTTAAGGTCAGTGTTACCCTCGAAGAGAAAGACAGTGTAGAAACTGACAAGCTTTTTTACCGTGAGCATCTTGACAAGCTGGATATGTACCCTGTGTATCTTGACGGCAATCACAGCTATGTGCATATAGAAAATTCCCGTGGAAGAGACGGCAACCTTCTTGTCATAAGAGATTCCTATGCACAGAATCTGGCACCGTTTCTTGCATATAACTACGAAAATATCTATATGCTGGATATGCGTTACTACAGAAATAATATGAAAAACTTCCTTGAGGACAAGGATATTGACAAGGTGCTTTTTGTGTACGGAACAGATACCCTGCTTACGGACGAGAGCACATCGTGGTTGCTTTTTTAGGAGTCGGATAAATGAAAAAGAAACTCATATTTATTATTTTTGTTATTCTGATATGCTGTTTTGCTTTTTGCGGAAGAAAGCAGAAAGTGGAGGAAACATCAGCTCCGGATAATAAAAGCGAAGAGAAAACGGAAATAAAAAAAGGTCCTGTGACCATGCTGGTTCTGGGCGATAATTTGTTCCATATGCCTGTGATAAACAGTGGCAGAAAAGATGACGGAACCTATGAGTATTCACATCTGTATGAGCATTTTCAACCTGAAATCAGAGAGGCGGATATAGCTGTAATCGGTCAGGAAACTGTTTTCGGGGGCGAAAAATACGGCTATTCCGGATACCCCTTGTTTAACTCTCCCGAGGGCGTAGGGGCAACTCTGGCAAAGGAAGGATTCGATGTGGTGCTTCATGCTTCAAATCATGCACTGGATAAATGGGCAGAAGGACTGGAAAACACTATGGAATTCTGGAAACAGTATCCCGATGTTCTTCCTCTTGGAATTAATGAATCCTTCGCTGACATGGAATCTGTTGATATTATAGAAAAAAACGGAATAAGGTTGGCACTGCTTAACTACACATACGATACAAACGGACTTCGTCCCGCTATTGGAAAAGAATATATTGTAAATTATATTGACCGTGATAGGATAAAGAAAGATATTGATTATTCTGAGAAAAACGCCGATATTACGATAGCCTTTATGCATTGGGGTGTAGATGGTGGCATTTATGCAACAGATGAGCAGAAAGAACTTGCAAGGTATATGTGTTCTCTGGGTGCAGACCTCATTGTAGGTTCTCATCCTCATGTGTTGCAGGGTGCAGAATGGATAGAAAGCGACAACGGAAACAGAGCTTTTGTCTATTATTCCCTTGGAAACTATGTTTCCAGACAGATAGAATTAAAGAATCTTCTTGGCGGAATTGCCTCTGTTACGATTGATGATATCGACGGTAAAGTTTGCGTAACAAAGGCAACGATCATACCTCATGTAACTCACTATAATGCCGGAAGCAATGAATTTGATGTATATCCTCTTTCGGACTATAACGAGGATTTGGCCGCTCTCCATGGGATAGCACGGTATGACGGTAAGGTGACATCGGAGCGATTCGGGGACATTCTTGATAGGGCATTTGAGGGGTATGACATTAACATAATTGAGAAATAAAAAAAAGGGAATGTAAATTAATTCGTCGGAATTAATTTACATTCCCTTTGGGGAATAGGAAAAAATGATTCGGAATTGTCAAATCGAACTCAAAGCAAGGTTTTTCCTTGCTTTGAGTGGTAACTCGAAGGCGTGCGAGGGCACGGCGAGAGGTGAGATTTGGCAATAGCAAAAAGGCATATATTTATAGAAAAACATCTGGAAACAGATGTTTTTCTGCATTTATGGTGATTTTAAATGATTTACAGGCTAATTAATACTTTGTATTCTTTGGTATCCCTGCCTTTTTGCGGTCTGGACTTTTTTTACATTCCCTATTTTCATATTTCTATGTTAAATACTGCTATACCGCTTTTCGGTATTTTGAGCTGGAATGAGCAGCCTGATGCTTCATCCAGTCCTTTTGCGACATCCCACGTCTGGGTGGGAGACACAAGATTATCCATAAATTTCAGTGGCTTGTAGGGAAAGCTTCCGAGAGTTGTTACTTTCTTCATGGGAATTCTTGATGTAACAAGGGTTCTGTCATATCCGTTTTCGTATCGTGAATAAACATATACTCTGTAGGAGTTTTCACCCTCTTTAAATACCATTATGGGAGATTCTGATGAAAACGGATTTATTAGAGAGTCTGCATACTTAAACAGCATTGCCGCAACCTTGGAAAAACCGTTAGAAACCTTTTGCATATACATTTCGTGCATAACATTGAGGTTTTCGTCCTTTAATTCTTCCTCAGGGGGAAGCTCGGGAGTGTTATCGGCAGTATTGAGAGCATCGGTAAATGGGGATATATCCTCGGGTGCAGGAATATTCATAAGAAATACCTTGTGGGGGTAGTTGGAATTGTTGTCGGTAAAGCTTATGCTCACATTAAATGCGGATATATCAAAATCTGACGGAGCAATGGCAACCACGGCACGATTTTTGTCTGCAAGCTCCTGTCTCTCTTTGTCGGATATAAGGTCAAATGCCGGAACAAACAGAACGCCGTCGTAGTAATCTATGTCATCGGAAATTATCGAACCTCCGCAGAAAGCACCGTATTCCTGAATAAGAGCCTGAAGCATGGTATGGGATGGACGCCTTGTTGCAATATGAGAGGTGAGCATCCTGTCATTTGCGGTTTCAGACCAGTACAAAACAGGAGATACCACCTGACAGGGTTTGAGGGAATATGCACTTGTCATAAACTTGTTTACTTTTTCCCAGTCGGATTTATTAATGGAGTCTCCGATTGTGAGTAAATGCTTTGATATACATCTTCTGAGACCGTCTTTGGTAACAAGGTGATATGCCATAGCCGTAAAGAGGTCACGCTCAAATTCATTTGGTGCGTGATAGAGCACATCCCATTCCTCTTCCTCATCACGGATACCAAGCATATGAAAGAGCTCCGCATTCGGTGCATGAGCCTTGAGAGATGGAATCATAGTCATAAATCTGTGAAACAGAGAGTGGCCGTTATATGAACACAAGCCGGAAATATCATTCATCTGGACACTTGTGGGAAGAATGTTCGGAGTAAGAAAATCCAATCCTGCATCCGTTATGTGCCTGGCATCTGTTCCCATGGAATACATTGAGCGCAGAGTATCGCTTATGTACATTCCTAGATTTGACACTTCACAGCCTATGGCGTGGATAGCAGGACAGAGCTTTTCGTAAAATTTTGTCCAGCGTCTGTCGTAGAAGCGAATCCATTCTTCACGGTAGGTGTTCCATATCCATTTTTGCCTTTTGGTAAGGGAATCGGGAGAGTCATCATCCATTGTGGGTATTATGTCGTCAGGTATGGAAATGCCCGTGTCGCGGATGAATTGGTTTACCATCTGTGTTGTATAGTCCCCAAGGGCAAGACCTTCCGAAAGGGGACCGAATGCATCGCCAAGATGTACACCGTCCATACCGTAGTCGGTCAGTGTTTGTGTGATTTTTTGTATAAAAAAGTCCTCATAGCTGAGACCTTCGTTTGTTTTTTTAAATGCTACAAGATGCTCTGTTCTTCCGTCAATAGTCTGCATAAGAAGTTCTTTGTGCTGACCGAGCCATTCTTTGTGGAGGGTATCCTTGTAGTATGTTCCGAATATGCTGAGGTAGAATTTAACGCCATATTTGTGAAGTTCTTCCACAAGTCCGCGTATCTGATAGTTTGTCCAGGAGTATTTGCGATAGGTTTCTTCGGGAAGTCTGCGGGGATCACCGCGGTAGCCGAACATCTGCGGCGGAACGGTAAATTCCTCATCCATACCCTTGTGAAGATGGACAAAGTCCGGATGGTAAACAAGTCCTGCTATTCCATAGGGTTTTGTACCGATTTTTTTCAGATATTCCTTGACACCGTAATCTTTTTTGTCGTGGTCAAAGCATCTCAGATAGCTCCATATTAGGTATTTATCATTAATCACGGAACACACATCCTTTCCTCGGTATAATTATAGCAACCATAACACCAAAAAACAATCTATTTGTTCCAAATGGATAATATTTAAGTAATATAGAAAATATGAGTAGTCAGAATAAATCAAACAAAATTAAAAAGAAAATATGTTAATGCCAAAAGGTCTGCCGAGCCTCCCGGAGAAAGATTTCGTTTTATAAATTCTTGGTCAAGCTTTTGGATTTCGTCCTTTGATGGTTTTGATTTCAGCAGCTTTCGGGCGGATTCCTTTGCCCACAGGACACCCTCTCTGCCGCCTCTGTAATAGAGGTTAGTGTCATCGGTTTCGAAAATAAAATGAAGAAGTGTGCAGGC
Organism: Clostridia bacterium; assembly: GCA_045545635.1. Taxonomy (GTDB): domain Bacteria; phylum Bacillota; class Clostridia; order UMGS1810; family UMGS1810; genus RGIG8748. The sequence continues at coordinate 39,386 of JAZQBI010000004.1, forward strand.
TCCTGCATCCTTGATGTCCATACCCTCGGATATATACGAAATCAGCGATTGGAGTCCGATATTTTTCACGGTAGTAAATCCCGACTTAGCCTCGGTAAGGATACCGCCTATGGAATATTTACTGCACATCCTTTCTGTTCTGCTTTCTTTGGGAAGAGAAGAGTGCTTTGCAAGCTCTCCGGCAGTTGAAAGAATGGCATCAATAGGGACAAATGGACTTATCCCCTTGTGATTGATTCCTGCACTTGCAGTAAGTAGTCCCAAGGAATATATTATTCCCTTATGAGTGTTCACTCCCTTTGTTGCAAGATACATTTTTTCCTCGGATTCCATACCTTTCTTTTTTAAAATGCCGAATATCTCATAAGTTGGTTTATCTTTATTTTCTGCTCCGGTAACAAAGCAATCCTCAAAATAATCTTTCAGTGTATATGCACTTTTTATAAACATTTCTCTGTTCATATCTGTGTGGCTTCCGCTGTTATTCATATCAACAAGTCCGGGCTTCGGAGTTGTATTTACTTCGTCAATAAGGCATTGCACTGCGAGATTTGATATTGTTTCGGCATCCTTTGTGACAAAATATTCTGTCATAATATCTGTCATAACCTTGTAAACCTCGTCTGCACTATGCATTCGTCTTGCAGCACAATCTCTGCCCGGAGAAGAGCAGACTATACAGCCTCTTTGAATTTTTCTTTCGAGCTTTGTTCCGTCAGGTGACAGCACATCCATATCAAAGAGCCTCCCCAATG
>JAZQBI010000005.1:0-4526 GCA_045545635.1 Clostridia bacterium
AGATATTGCCGAGGTTAAAGATTCAGAAGAGAAGAATGATAAGGAAGATAACCGGTCCGCTGATAATGAAACTGCTTCAAGGCAGGAAGAAAAGCCAGAGCAGAATGACGAGCCGGAACAGAAAGCTTCAGTAAATGATAATGAGGAAGCTGGCGGAAATCAGAGTAATGCAGGTAATGGTGGTCAGACTACAGACAGTCCGAAAGACAATGTGAGCAATCCACAGCCTGCATCCGTGGCATACAGTCCACAGAATGTTGTGTCACTTGCAACAGCAAAGTGTCAGGCAGGAGGGATGATTACCACACAGCAGAATTTACAGAATCATTTGAATGACGGCAGTATCACGCAGGAAGAGTACAATGAGTATTATCCTTACGATGGTATGGAAGGCTCTTATTATAGTGTGTTTGTAGAGACAGACCTCAACAAAGCAAGTACCATTGATGGACAGCGGTTATCATCTGAGGATGCAATCGCAGGATATATTGCAAGTATGTTACTTTTGGAAACAGATCCGGTATTCTACATCAGTTATGATGGAGTTTACACGACAGGCAGTACAAACTATTACGAGTTTCGATGTCACAGATAAATAAAAACGAATAGAAGCAGAAGGAAGAAAGATGTAAGCTATAAACTTATGTCTTTCTTTTTTTATGCGTAAATTAAGGAGGAAAGAGCACATGAAACAGAAACTAAAGCGTTTTATGGCAGGATTTATGGCTATGCTCACACTGGTTGGAACACTCTTTACGAATGGAACAACAGCATTTGCAGCCAGTCCGCAGGCAAATATTGCGTTCTGGAATGCGTCAGTCAAAAATTCCGGAGAAGTAAGTGAGCTGAAGCCCGGATATAATCATGGCAAGATTCTGTATTCAATTCTTGACGGAAATTCTGCATATTGTATGAATTTCGGATTAAGAGCAGATGGCGGTCAGCTTATGAACAGCTACGATGATGCGAGCACATCAATGTCAGCACAGCAGAGAAAGCTTTTAAGTTACTGCCTTTATTATGGGTTTAACAGTACACAAAAGGCGGCACCAAGCAACAGTCAGTGCGATGAGTATATCGCAACTCAGGCAATGGTATGGGTTATTGTAGCAGATATCTTTGGAACCGGAAGCGGTGATTCAGCAGCAAGAAAGCTCTGTAACACAGCACCAAGTCCTGATTCTTCATACAGCTATTATGAGAGACTCAGGGACAATATCAGCAGCTCCTACAATGCAACACTTCCAAGTTTTGCATCACGCAGAACCAGTGAGGCACCAACTTATGAGCTGAAGTGGAATGAGGGAAGTCAGAGATTTGAAGCAACATTATCTGACAGCAATGGTGTCTTATCAGACTTTGATTTTGGCATCAGCGGATATTCTGTTGATAAGAATGGCAACAGTATTACAATCTCTTCAACGAGTGTGAATACCACAGCTACAACAGGAACATTCACATCCAATGCTGGCAAGGTTGAGACAACATCAAGCTGTGTATTCTGGCTTACAGGAAAGAGCGGATATCAGGAGTTTATTTCTGAAAGACCGACAGCAGATCCTGTCAAATCCTATATCAAGGTCAAGACAGAGAACATCGGATATGGTGAGCTTACAAAGACAGATGAGTCAAGCGGAGTGAAGCTTTCCGGTGCAGTCTATGGAATTTATTCTGACAGCGGATGCACAAACAGAGTACAGACCATGACAACAGATGGAAACGGATATGCAAAGTCAGCTGCACTTGTCGCAGGCACTTATTATGTAAAAGAGATTACAGCACCAAAGGGCTATGTTCTTTCCGGTAAGGTTCATACTCTTACTGTAAGAGCGGGACAGACAACCGGAATCTCTGCAACAGATAAGGAGCAGCTTGGAGCAATCACAATCTACAAGGAAGGTGAAGTGCTCAGCTCATGGAATGGAAGTAACTTTATTTATGAGAAAAAGAAGCTTTCCGGAGCAGCATTCAAGGTAACTGCTGGAGCAGATATCTACAAGGCAGATGGTACTAAGGTTTACAATGCTGGCGATGTAGTGGCAGAAAGCCTTACAACAGGAACTGACGGACAGGTGGTATTATCTGACCTTCATCTTGGAACTTATGTGGTTACAGAGATTAAGAGCATTGAGGGATATACAATCAATACCACACCTCAGACAGTAGCAGTTGAGTATAAGGACCAGACTGTGACAGTACAGTATGAATCAGCTACGATTGAGAATACAAGACAGAAAGCGGATGTATCTGTCGTAAAGAAGGACTCTGACACAGAGAACCCTCTTGATGGCGGTAAGTACACACTTTATGCCGGAAATGACATCAAAAACTATGCCGGACAGGTTATTGTGACAAAGGGTACAGCTCTTGAAACAGTAACTACAGGTGAGGACGGAAAGGCGAGCTACAGCGTGGATCTGCCAATCTCTAACGGATATTATATCCAAGAGACACAGGCACCATATGCGTATATCAGAAACAGTAAAGATGTTTACAGATTCAATTTCAATGTATTACCTGAAACACAGGCAAAGGCATCATTCAGTCACACATTTGTAAATGACAGAACGACAGCAAAGATTCATATCTACAAGGTAGACAAGGAATCAGGCAAGGCAGTAGCCCAGGGAGATGCAAGCCTTAAAGGTGCAGTTTATGGTCTTTATGCGAGAAACGATATCGTGCATCCGGACGGAGCAACAGGAGTTGTATTCAAAGCAGGAGACCTTGTAGCAACACTTACAACAGATAAGAATGGCGAAGCAGAGGTCAATAACCTTTACCTTGGAAACTATTATGTGAAAGAAATCACTCCATCAGAGGGGTATCTCTTAGACGAAGAGGAGCACGATGTAGTATGCGACTATGAGGGAGACCTTGTAGCAGAGGTATCAAGAAGCACAACATCAGCAGAGCAGGTCATCAAGCAGCCATTCCAGCTTATCAAGGTATCTGACAATGGCGATGATACTGAAGCAGTCTTGTTGGCAGGTGCAGAGTTCACAGCATACTTAAAATCTTCTTTATCCGTAAAGGCAGATGGAAGTTATGACTTTGATAAGGCTACTCCTGTGGTAATCGGGGAAAACGGAGCAACAATAATCACATCCGATGACAAGGGACATGCAGTTTCCATTGCAATTCCTTATGGAACTTATGTGGTAGTAGAGTCAAAGACTCCACATAACATGAAGACAATCAAGCCATTTGAGGTGAAAATCAGCGAGAACCATCCTGACAAGCCTCAGACATGGAGAGTATTCCTTGACAGGGAGTTTACTGCAAAGCTTCGTGTAATCAAGAAGGATTCCGATACAAAGCAGACAGTACTTGTACCAAACGCAGAGTTTAAGATCTTCAATATTGATAAGAACGAATATGTAAAGCAGTACACAACTTATCCGTCAAAGGTAGAGCATACTTCATTCTTTACAGATGAGGATGGAGATTTAATCTTACCGGAAGCACTTAAAATCGGTAACTACCGCATTGAAGAGGTCAAAGCACCATTCGGATATGTGGTAAACGATAACTATATCAACATTTCGGTTGATACAGACACAGCATTTGAGACTGATGGAGATACCAATGATGCCATCATCACAGTGGAATATTCCGATGCCCCGGCAGTAGGAGAACTTACTGTTGAAAAGAAGGGAGAGGTACTTGACGGATTTAAGGGCGGACTTTTTGCAAACTCTGAGGATAAGGAGTTTGTCTATAAAGAGGGCTCTCTTGCCGGAGCAGTATTCAAGGTGTATGCAGCGGAAGATATTTTCACAGCAGACAACCAGAAGGACGCAGATGGCAACCGTACAAAGTATTACAGCAAGGGCGACCTTGTGGCAACTCTTACAACAGGAAAAGATGGAAAGGCAGTAGCCAAGAATCTTCCTCTTGGTCAGTACAGAGTTGTTGAAGTAACTGCTCCTGACGGATATGTATTAAATCCGAATGAGCAGAAAGTGACATTCACATATGTGGATGATAAGACACCTGTTATCAAGGAGAGCCTTACTTTCTCAGATGACAGACAGAAGCTTGATATGTCTGTGACTAAGCTTGATGCAGAAGATAACACACCGATTGCAGGTGCAGTATTTGGTCTTTATGCAGACGAGGATATCAAGAATGTTGCTGGCAAGGTAATTATCGAGAAAGGCACACTTCTTGAGAAGGCAACATCTGATGAGAATGGAAAGATTGCTTTTGTTAAGGATTATCCATTTGCAAAATATGTTGCAAGGGAGCTTGTAAAGCCTGCCGGATATGTGACAAATGAGGAAGCAGTAAACTTTGATACAAAATATCAGGGACAGGATGTTAAGGCTGCTGTATATAACAGCGAGTATAAAAACACTCCAACAACCTTTGAGTTTACAAAGACAGATATCACAAGCGGTGCAGAGCTTACAGGTGCAACACTTACTGTACTTGATAAGGATGGAAATGTGGTAGACACATGGACATCTGATGCTAAGGAAGCACATGTGATCAAGAGACTTGTCGTAGGAGAGACTTACACT
>JAZQBI010000006.1:0-30554 GCA_045545635.1 Clostridia bacterium
GATGAAAACCACGTTTTAGCAGTTCTGTTTCAAGTTCAGGAAACGCACCCCAATATTCAGTTTTAAATGCAATTTTCCTGTTTGAATTTGAATCAGGACTTACAACAATTCCGGTTGTGTCTTCAAATTCAAATTCTTCACACTCAAATCCATGAAATAATTTCTTGTCCATAATAATCCCCATCCTTTTAATATCCATTTAACACATGTTTCAATTTAACAAAGCTTTAAACGCTCTTATCCACTCCGTTTTTATGTATTCGTATCCCATTGCCGTCGGATGAACGCCATCTGTAAGCCAATAGCTGTTTTCGGTGTTTTTAGACAATTCATCAAATCCGTCCTGAAGTTCAACATAGGGCAAATTGTATTTTTGTGAAATTTTCTTTGCCATTTCGGCACGCTTTCTGACCTCAGGATAAAAGCTATCCCAATCTTTCTCGGTTCCGCTTCCATTGAGAGCGAAAGGCTCCATTATCATTATCTTGATATCAGGAAGTTCACTTAACACCTCACCTATAAGCATATCATATATTTTATAAAATTTATCGGCATCAACACCGTTTGGTGATTCCGAAAATTCGTGCCATACATCATTAACACCTATCAGTATGCTCATAACATCCGGTCTTAGGTTTATAATGTCTGCTTTTATGCGTGCATAGACATCCACTATCCTATTACCGCTGATTCCCCTATTAACAAACTCGTACTGACCGGGGGCTTCAAAACCCAAGCTTGCCTTTACAAGTAACGGATACCCCAGACCAACATCAATATCATTCTCCCATGACCGCCTTGCATCGGTAATAGAATCACCTTGAAATAAAATTTTCATGCTTCATAGCCTCTTTCTTTATATAATTTTTTTAACACAATCAATTGTTATATTCCCAATAATCTCTTTGCATTCAATGAGAATATTTTTTCTTTTTCTAAGTCGGTTATAAGGTTATCAAATAAAACTCCGCCTATGTACATTCCGGGATTACAGGTCGGATAATCCGAACCAAAAAGAATTCTGTCGGCACCAAAGCAATCGATAGCTCGCCTTAACATACCATATCTGAAAATGCCATATCCCGATAAATCGAGATAATAATTTTCGCTCATTTTCATACGTTCGATATGTCTTATAAAATCATCATATTCTCCCGGATGTGCTGCTACAAACAAAACATCCCTGTGCTTTTTGACCATGTCATCCATCGCATCATTGCCTTGGGAATGAATACTTACTATCATATTATGTTTTCCCGCTTCTTCCAGCAAAGCAGAAAACCGGGGTGATGAATAATCGCAACTCCACCCATCCATATATGGTACAAGTTCTCCAATGAGTTTTACACCAAGTTTATCCATACGTTCCATTTCCATCACAGACTCTTCGGGATAATCGGGATGTATATGAAATCCCGGAATATAGAAATCTCCGTATTTCTTTTTTAGTTCGAGTGCCTTATCGTTATTCCTTTTAACTTCTTTCCAGTTATTCCTGTTTTCAGGAGTTCTTAATGAAATTACGGAACCACAAATTTTTGACACTTCGAGATTACCAAACACATTTAAGGTTTCATCAACACTCATATTGCAATAATCTTTGTATGCACATATGTTAGTTTCCGGCTCCAAAAACGGATGCGTGTGAAAATCAATTATTTCATAAGACATAATAATCTTCTCCTTATATTTGCAAAAGAAATGTACAAATTCTTTTCCAAATTTTATTTAATACAATAAGCCACCGAGGCAAGTCTTTTTTCAGCAAAAGCAACAGAATCAAGATATACAAACTCACTTTGTTTATGAATATCCCCGCCTATTGTACCGAACCCCTCAAGACACTGGATCCCTCTTTGAGTTAAATCTTCTGAATCGGACGCCAATAATCATTCTGCCATTTCTATATCGTTAAGGCCATTTTCAAGGTAAATTCTTCTTACCTTTCCAAAAAGTTTTTTGAATTTGAACATTTTATACATTATCCTTCCCATTTATTTATCTGTACACTGACATTATTACAACGTTCGCATTCTATACGTTCTCCTGTATATTCTCCTGCAAGAGTGTTATTCTCAATCGTAACATCATTACAACAGCATAAGTTTAATAATGATGTTTTGTCACTTATGTTTTGTCTTGCCGGATTTGCAAAAATAATATTATCCCTAAATGACAGATTTTTCGTTGAAAAAGCATACAGCACCGGTGTATCACACGTATCAAATACATTGTTTTTAATATGTATATTTTTATGGAAAGGATGTTCCTCAAGTGGTTCAGGAATCGTGGGACATATACTTATTATTCCGTGTGTAAACTCATACATTGAAGATAGGCAGTGATTTGTAAATACATTTTTAGTAATTGTTACATCGTGACATTCCCCCGATTCATACCAAAAATTAGCGTCACCGGCTACTAAGATGGCGCTTCCTGATGATTCGAACAAATTCTCTTCAATAACCACCCGCTTGGGAGTTGACACCAAAAGACCTCTTGCCCTGCAAGAACCGAAACGATTTTTTCTGCACACGAATTCAGCCGTACTTGATATATTTTCTATTGCATAGTCACCTTCATATGCAGAAATAGGTTCAGTAAAATGGAGTAAAATTGTTTCCGGACTTTCTACTTCCCAATTTTCTACCACTGCATTTTCTACAACATTCATATTCTTTTGATTTATTATATTAATTATATCTCCGCATCTTGCGTAATACAGAAAATTTTTAGCATGCTTGTTCATATAACGTGCACGTATTGTTTTTCCGTTATTGAATATATCATCAACACGCATGCTGCAACCATGAATATTAATCGGATCGTCCATAAGACCCAGAAATGAGCATTCTTCTATAAGGACTTTGCCTCTGCACGATGTAATGTGTATAGCGTCATCTCTGCCACTGGATATTTTTCTTCCTGCAGCTCTGTTGGGTAAGAAATTAACATTACGAAATGTTATATCTTCGGAAAATTGAGTCAAAATTCCTAAACCACCACAACTGTGAATAGTTACATTCTCCAATGTAACACTCTTGCAATTTTCTATAAAAATACCGGGGTGAAGACGCTCGTTATGACGCAGTACAAAAACTTCTCCGAGTGCCACTTCTTTTATTGATTCTTTATTCGTTGGAAAAAACCGTACTACATTTTTATCAATTTCTTCAACTCGCTCAATACAAAAAGAATTTTCTGACAAATGCGCCACCGTTAAATCTCTGCCAAATTTGATTGGAGCATATGCCAAAAGAGAGCATAGCTCAGCTTCACCAATATTAAAATATAACCAATTATCACGACAAACATGAGGAAAGGCTTCACCGTCTATAAGTACATCAATGTACTCTTCAGCGCAAGATATAACCTCAGCTTCTGCCACTAACGGCGGATCAAAATCAATCGTAAGATTTTTGATTGTAATGTTTTGAGAACTATCTATAATAAAGGGTGTCAGGTGTCCTCGAAAAACAAATAAAGAATTGTTACCATCAAAGACGAAATTCTTACAATTTTTTATAATACACCCTGCATAATGCTCCTCGGTAAATATGGTATTAGAAAAAATGTAACCACATTTTTGTGCATCTTTTTTTTCAAGAAAGTATGAATCCTGCTCAAATTCCAGTTTTCCATGGGACTCGCAAAGCTTTTTATCAAAATATGACGCAGAAATTTTTCTCATGTTTTCCATGTTTCATTTCACATCCTCAAAATTTTATATAAAGACTGTATTCTAATTGCCAATATTTTTTATTATTTTCTATTCCAAAACAAACTCACCAAAAAACTCCGGTCTGTGGTAACTGGGGTTTTCAAATTCTATCGGGTAATATGTAGCATAATGTTCTTTTTTTGTTTCATTGCCGCACTTATACAAGTTTCCATACATAGACTTTGTGTGATTACCAAAAATTTCATCTATAAATTCAAATGGAATGCAAAACTGTAAAACCCAACTTTTATCATCAACATATGATTTAACATTAAAATATTTTTTATCCTTGTCGGGATATACGGGGTCGTATGCTGATGTTCTTATTGCAAAATACATCGTACCGAACGGGTTAAATTCAAAATTAAGATATCTTGCATCTCTTTCATTAGGTCTAACAAAAAATTCCATACAGCTATCAGAGTAAATTGCATCATTTTGATTGCAGAATCTTGCAAGCAAAGGCTTTTCATCTGTTTCAAGCCGTACATAAATGCCATAATCATTGTACAAAAGCTTTCCGGTTGTTTTTGGTATATAGCCATATTCCTTCCAGTTTACCTTGTCTATATTTGCAACATTGGCACAGTCCCATGCCTTGTCATCAATACAGTTAATGTTATCTTCTATTTTCTTAATAATGTACATAAATTAATCCCTACTAAAAATCGTTTTCAAAAATCCTTATTGCGACAACCCCTGATACAATAAAAGTGTAAGTAAATTGACTATTGATATAGTTGATTGCTTGCACTTCTATTGTATCAGGGGCCATCTCATTAAACAAACATAATGTATAGAAATTTATTCCGTAGGGGCGGATGCCCACATCCGCCCGTTTTTTTGGGACGATGTAGGCATCGTCCCCTACGATTTTACATAATTATACAGAAAAATCGTTTAAAGAGACAGTCCCATCAATTTTAATCCCTTATAAAGCAGTTAAACTCTTTTTAATACTGTGAAAATCAATCTTAAGCAACCAAAAGTGAATATAACATCTTTGCAGCCTCTGCTCTGGTAATGTTTGCAAGAGGAGCAAATCTGCCGTCACCAACGCCATTTACTATACCCTTTTCAAACATATAGTTAACTGCGTCAACAGCATATGGTGCAATATGCATGTAGTCTGTAAAGTCTGCATTTTTGCTTTGTGCTTTGACACCGATTGCACGATACATCATAACAGCCGCATCCTGTCTTGAAACAGGCTTGTCGGGATTGAAGCTGCCGCTACCGTCTCCCATAATCAAGCCGTTGGCTGCCGCAATCTTAACATAGGGTGCATACCATACATTATCATTTACATCATTAAAGGCTTTTGCACCTTCGCCGTCAAGTCGGAATGCTAATACAAGCACCTTGGCAAGTTCGGCACGAGTCATGTTGTCATTGGGCGCAAAAGTTTTTTCATCCCTTCCTGCTATAATCTTATTTTTATAAAGGTAATGAATTGCATCTTTTGCCCATGCAACACCTTCAATGTCTTCAAATACTACGACAGGAGCTACGGTTGTCTCTTGCTTGGAAATGGTGACAGGTGCTCTGGATGGCCTTGAAGATTCCTTATAATCGTGAGTATCATCTGAGTCAACATCCTCTATAGCTTTGTTTAAATCCTTAATAAATGCATAAAGATTTTTATAGCTTTCACCCGCAATCTCAACAGAAACTGTGATTTGTTCATCTTCACTCAGGGAATTCCACGAAAAAACATCAAAGCTTAACGGGTTGGCACCATTTTCGTCATAAACATCTGCAAGCATAGGTGCAAGCTCTGTTATTACGCGATTTATAATATTCTGGTTGGAATCGGCTATCATCTGCAGTACAGCCTGCTTTTTCATCTCGATATTGAGCTCTTTCATTGTGCTTACAAATCTCATGTTGTCTATTCTTGAAGCGTAATCATCTCTCGTAATTACTTCATCAAAATAGGGCAAAAGCTTCGTATCATCAACAGCTGTTTCGATATCATCGGTTAAGAAGCCATACTTTGTTTTGTTTGCATCATACCATGACTTGATAGCTTCATTTGTACTTAAGTCAAAGAATCTGCCAAGCTCAATTGCTTCTTTAAACTTAATATGATATGCCTCAATCTGCTTGTTTATTTGAGCACCCTCTTCGGCGGTACCAAAGCCATCCGGCAAATCGAGCTCTAAAGCAGCAATGTTTCTTAAGGCAACAGATGATGCATCATTTAGGTTACCGGGCACATCTGAAAGTTCCGCAAATACCTTGTAATCATCGTCAACAACTGAAAGAATTTCTTTCGAGCTGATGATTGCACTCTTTAAAGTATCTTCGTTTGATGCTGCTTCTCTTACGCTGTCTATTGCAGCTTTAAGCTTGATAAGCTCAGTTAATTGTCTGTCGGGTCCGCAGTACTCTATGGTTTGCGTTGCAACATATCCCAGATATCCTGCCGTAACCTTAAATTCAATATTACCCGAAAGAGCAGAAGAGCTTAAGGGGAATTTCTCAAAGGAGAAGCCGACGCCGTCAGCTGTCTTCCCTACTGCTATAACCTCGGCAACATTTAAGATTTTGCCGTTTTCGTGCTTTACAACGAGCGACATAGGAATTCTGTCGCGCTCTGAATCAACAAAACCGCTGACGGTGTATGCTTTTAAAGTACCGTCAAAATCAATATTCAGAGTAATATTGTCGTCTGCAGTAATGCTGTCCTCAGCAAAAGCAGTAACAAGTGACAAGTTCAGAAAAAGCATGATAGAAGTTAAAACAGCAAATATTCTTTTCATATATAATCACCTCATCCTTTCTACTTACTGTTGTCACGGAAAACATAGATTGAACCGAGAATACCGCCGATAGCAGAACGCTTAGCTACAACAACTTCATCCGGAAGTATTGAACTAACCGGCATACCGTATAAGTATGTATATGTTCCGTCCGAATTCTTTTCGCAGATGGTTACGGAAGATGTTTTTGCATTAAATACATACTGCTTGTCCTTGAATCTGCAATTGATAAATTTATTCTCAGCATTAACAAATTCCAACAGATACATGCTTCCTACAAGCATTCCATCACCTGTTGATCGTTTGTCATCGTTCTTGTTGAGTATGGTTTCGTGTGCTGTATCCTGAGGATTTCCCCAATATGCAGGGCCGAATTTTTCTCCGTCTTCCGCTTCGGGAATATAGATTATCTCAAGGTCCGTTATTTCATTGTTTTCTACTGACGGTGATACCAGATAACCCTCTTTAAGAGCACCTATCATTTCCTTAAGCCTTGCATTGGAGCCAAGGCTGTCTGCGTTAACCAGATAGCTTATTTTGGCAGTACTTGAATAACCATGAAGCTTTTTGGTCACATTTCCTTTACCGTCCAGACATTCGGAAACATATTCGAACACAAACGGGTCTTTAAACGAGCTCATATAGCTCGGATGGTCTATTAAGACTACGAGGTCTGCCATTTTTGAATCTCTCTCGAAGGAATAAGGTGCTATTTTAACAAGCTTATTGTCCAAAGAAACAACTGAATTTTTAACGATTTTCCATTTGTCCTCGCTGCCCTTGTTTGCGCTAATTATAATTGATGTTACATTATCCAAATCGCAACCAAAACGAGGGATGTAAGAGCCGGACGGGTCAATAATTGCCGCAGAGCCGTATATAAGGCAGGCCTTGGAATAAACGGGTTTTTTGCTTGTATTTTCCACACCTGTGTCTACGCCGTCTTCCTGTGCAACCTCCAGAAACAGATTTGTAAGCTGGTCGTTTCTGTCGCCTGTACCATCGTTAATTGTATCAATCATCACAAGCTGGTTTCTTGAATTCAGGCGGTATCTTACCGGTGAATTTGCTTCAACGCTTTCCATTCCCAAGAAATCACCCTTGCCGTTATAGAATTCACCTGTGGTTTTAACTGTTACGCCATCTGCTGTAACCTTTGGTGCAACGGTAAATATTTCGATACCTGCCGAAGTTAACATCTGAACCTGGGCAACGGGATCAAGTCCCTGAGTTCCGCCATCGTTATTTGCCATGTAAAGGCCGACTAAGGGCTCGGACTCTGTTTCTTCCTCACATGTAACGATAAAGCCATATCTATCGAGCAAGAACTTACCCGAAAGACCTATATACAGCTCATCCTTGCATGCCTGTGAGGCTCTGTATTCTACACCGTCGATTTCGTATCTGTCTTCGGTAGTTATCATTATGGTGCCTTCGACACTATTTTCGTCTACCATTGCGCGCACAAGCTGCTCGCTGCCGCCTTCGGCACTTTCGTACATGGTTAAAATTGTTCCCGGCATAAGCTCGTCGGCAAGAGCATTTCTGCCATCCTTGAAGGCTATAAACTGCTTTTTGGTGGTATCGTAGAGCTTGTCATCGGGATTGGTTGCCAAAGCATCTACAAATACACCCTTAGAAACAGCTTCAAGCTTAATGATACGGTTTGCATGGTCAATCCATATTGTGTCCAAAACATCATCTGCGTCGTTGTCGATAAGTGTAAGACTACCCTCAAATGCTTCGGGGTCAGGGATTAACGATGCCAGACTCTTTGTAAGCGCAACGCCGTTGTAGATAATTGCTGTCTTTGAACTAAGCTCATATTCATATTCCTCATCTTCCAGATAGTCAATGAATTCTATTTTTCTCTCGGAGATTTCGGTAAAGTAGATTTCCTTGGTGGATTCTACATACGACCACTCCGTTTCGGGCATTGGTCTGATTACATCGAGAACTCTCTCTCCGCCTTCCTCATGGTAGAAGAATTCACAATAAACGCCTAAATACGAAGCATCAACGCCATCGCCCAATTTGTATTTTATACCGTCTATGCTTATTCCCGTGCCATTTTGCGGAGTATAGAGCTTGGTATATTGATTTGCTGTTACAACGCCTTGTTCATTTTTGTACGCTGTAGCGTTTTCCAGATAATTCTTGGTTGGTCTATAGATGATTTCATCGTCCGCTACTCCGTCTACTGCAAGGTAATTGGCAAGCAGGAGGTTATAGAAAAGTCTGGCAGCCTGACTTTTTGTTACCTTATTGGTAAAGTTAATTCCGTCAAGAAGGTCAAGTCTCTTTGCGAGGCTATTCATATCGGCAGGGTTAGCGGAAACCCCTTTGTAGCCCAGCGCATTAAGGCAAAGTATAATAGCTTCGGTCGGAGTTATGAAGCTTGCAGGCCTGAATGTACCGTCTGTGTAGCCGTGTATTATACCAATCTGATACAAACCGCTCAGGACTTTTGCTTCTTCGGTACCCGCTTCAACATCACTAAAGGGCGAATCTGCCGTAGCATATTGTTCTGCATCTATAAACTCTCCGAATGTGCAGACAAATTCTTTTCTTGTCATTGGTTTATATGGCATAAAAAACGCATCTGTATTGGAGAAAAATCCCAAATCGGTAAGTATATTTATTTCATGGGAATTTACATCCTCGCCGATGTCGGTGTAAGCATCCTTTTCTTCTAAGGTTGCAAATGATTGTGTGCCATTATCCTTTAAGAATGTAATATATTTTATCCAGTGGGCACCGCCCTTTCCTACTGTTCCTTTTGTGGTGGTAATCCATACCTCCTGATTTCCTTCCAAAGGCTTTGTAAGATATATAACATTTGTATAGTCAGCCCATACGGTTGCAACCTTATCGGTTTCTAAAGTACCGATAATTTCACCCGATGGTCCTCCCAGACGAATATTCAAAACACCGTATTCGGTTTTTGCCGTTCTGTATACGAGCTTTATGGCGTTTGATTTATACGGAAGCGAAACCTTCCAACCAAGAGGATTGGGTGTGTGAACCATTGCCGAACCGCTCTCGGATACCTGCGAGGGAGTACCGGCTGAGTAATCTATACCTGCAATAGTTATCTCTGCCTCTTCGGCGAAAACGCCGGGGATGCCCAATTGCATAGACATTACGAAAATAAGTAACAGCGTAAGTATTCTCTTCATGCATTACCTTCCTTTCTGTGTTTATTTCAAAAGTTTGATGTCAAGTTTTTCTCCTTCAACGATGGTCAAGTCCTCATAAACCTTTGTTATTTCCGTTTCTCTTGCAAGTGTGATTTCTTCCTTGCTTATAGCTCTGCTGTCTCCGCCCGTGCCGACTGCCAAAATCTGCAATGTGGCAGTCTTTGACTCATAGGAGGAATTGACAACTCTCACATGCACATCGCAAGAACCGCTTTTAGGCTGTGTGAAATAGGTTGCATCGCCATTTTTAAACCATATGTTTGCAATGGAAATATCATAGAGGTCTGCTGTTTCTTCGGAAATAAAGTAACTCTCTCCCGAAAGCTCAACAGGGTTTCCATCTGTGTCTTCGACATTTTCGGAAGTTATTGTGTATGGGGATGTGTTCCCCTCAATTCCATCACTAAGATACAGTCTTACTTCGTTTGCGCTTGCGTGGTAGACTGCATCTTCCACCACCGGCACCTCAGTGCCGGCGATGGTTACTTCAAAATTATCTTTATTTACTGTTGTAGCATCCAATACTTCATCTGTTTTTAAGCTAAGATAGTATTTTGTAGATTTATTATTGCTGAAACCCGCCGGTTGAGAGCACTCCCTGAGCTCTCAAGGGTATGAGATTCTCTGTACTATCCAGGAAGAATACCTTGATACAGTCTGCATTTTCAAAACCTGTCAAAGTAAATTTGTAGTCGTCCGAATCAGTACCAGGTTTGAAAGGCTCGCTTATGTCGGCAGTTATGAGACGTTTGCCGTTATTGGTATATGCTGCTACAATCATAACAAACTCATCGGTTGCACCCTTGGGGTTGAACGCTGTAACCTTTGCGGTAACTTGGGTTAAGCCTGTGCAGTTTTCAAGCGGTGTTTCACTTAATTCATCAGCATAAAATGCAACATCTGATAATTGCATCTTCACTTCTTCGTACTCAACGGAAAAATCATCCATGCAGTCTGCGTAAACAGAGGTGAGAGGGTCGCCCCAACCTGCAAAGAGCCTGATTGCTGTAAGCGAAGGATAATCATCTTTTGAATAGGTCTTTTCTATAAGTTTTCCGGGAGCAGTGGGGTTTTTCACATCATACAATACTGCCTGCCAGTCTTCAGCGGTGTTATTACGCGAAATTTCCATACGGAAGTGATATACACCATTATCATCACAGCGAAGCGGAGTGTTAAGAGGGTCTACAACATTTACAGTACCTGCCCATGCTCCATTTGCAGGATTAGGCTGGAATTGGAACATGCTGCTTGATTTCGTGGGAGAAACCGGAGCAAACATATATCTGTTTATGGCAGCAGCACCTTCGGGCTTGTATTTAAGATTTACTGTTAATTTACCCGTTTCAACAGAAATGGGGAATTTATAGGTTGTATATGCTCTGTAACCCTTACCATCCTTACGGTGAATTTCGTATCTGCCATTTGATGTTGTGACTTTATAATCTCCCTCTTTAGTAGCCATAGCGGTATCGGGTTCAACTGTAAGTCCCGTTTCTTCAAGAATTTTTGCAATTGAGCCTTCTGATTCAAGCTTTCCGTCATCAAAATTCTTGCTGGTGTTAATTTTCGCTCTTAAACTCTCCATTGATTGATAAGACATAGAAATGTCGTCAATCACAATTGAAGCGGTTTCCGCATAGAGATATGAGAAAAGAGGTTGTATCGCCGAAAACTCTTCCCAGCTTTTGGTGTCAGTTGCTGTATATTCTTTGGTCGTAGTTGTAATACTTCCAGTCGAAATTATTGTAACCTGTCTTTCTTCTTTCCAAGGTTCATCCTCTGAATATCTTGAAAAAACAACATGAAATCTCTGTGCTTTTGAACCATTAGGTAAGTTAGCGTAATCTGTACCGCTTGAAGTGCCATAACCTGCTAGACGAGCTGCACGCCACAGACTCGATCCATTACTAGCCTTTATATCTGAAAGTGACACATCAAATGTTATAACACCAGTTTTAACAGGCTCTGCGAAGTTATGAGCAATTGTTAAGTTAGTACCAGTTTTAAGATTTGCTCCCTCAATTTTTAATTTTCCGTCTTCTGTTTTGGTAAATGCAAATTTACCGTCGACTTCGTTTGGGAAAAATGAGTTCGATACTGTAACATCAAGACCGATTGCTTCTGAAACTGCTCCTAAGTCGGTAGTGCCGTCTTCGAGAATTATGTTGTCAAAGTTCTGTTCGAGAACGAAAGATTGATCTTCCGCCGCCATAACAATAGCATTTGGCAAGCATACACATGTTAATAAGAGTGACAATGAAATTACCAGAGAAATAACTTTTCTTTTCATAAATATTTCCTCCTGAAAAATTAATAATTATTTATTTTCTCGTCATCGGCATCCGAGGACGCCGATGGCGTAATTTTAGTCTTTAAACACTGTTTAAAAGTCAGACTAATGGCAGATAACCGCCCTTAGGGCTGCTTTCAAATACAAAGGCTTCAAACCTTAATGCCTCCCCTGCATTGAGGTTGCTTAATTCTGCCGAAACAGGATAGCCATCCGGAGTATTTGCGGGAATGCTCTCCTTAGTGAGCATTGATGAGTCCACAATTGCTCCTTTTTCGTCATACGCAACAAATATTACATCCACGGTCTTATCGCCATCTGTTGTGTTTGCTACCTTAATGGCAGCTTCTGCGTTAAATGTGCCCTGCTGTGGTATTTCATCGCCGGGAGTACCGGTTGTGGGTGTGATTTGAGTATATGTGTATGCTTTAGATATCACCTTAACCGGAGCTGCTTTTGTTTCAAAAGTGTGATTTGCAACACCGCCGTTTGCAAACTTTAATGTGTATTTTGTACCATATGTCAGGAAGCTGAGCGGTTTTACGGTTAATCTTTTTGATGCTTCGTCATATTGTGTTTGGGTTTCTATTACGACATCTGCATCATCCTTCTTTACAAGTGTTACCTTGTCGGCAGGGTTCGGGAGTGCTGCATCAAAGCCTACTGCCATTTCCTCCGCAAAGGGCTCTGCCCCTGCAAGACCGTCGTCGTCGCTCTTAACTACAGGAAGTCGCGCTACTTCAATATGAATATCATCAAGTACAATCGAAGCGTTGCCATTGTAAAGGTATGATGTAATGGGGAGTACCGAAGTACATACATCGAAGTCAGCGGCTGTGTATTCTTTAGTTGTTGTTGTGGTGCTTTCTGTACCTGTAGCCGATATGGTTGTAATTGTTCTTTCTTCCTTCCATGGTTCATCCTCTGCAGTTCTGGAATAAACAACATGGAATTTGTATGAATGTGTACCTGTAGTCAAATCTGTTCTTTGTGTCCACTTACTATTTTCAGAATCGTACAGACGGGCGGCACGCCACTGACCGTCACCATCCTCCTTTATTTCCGAAAGTGACATATCCATCGTTATGATACCTATTTTAACAGGTTCTTCCAAATCTTTGGCTATTGTAAGGCCTGTACCGATTTTAATGTTGGTACCCACAATCTTCAATTTTCCGTCTTCTGTTTTGGTAAAGGCAAATCTACCGTCGACTTCGTTTGGGAAAAATGAGTTCGATACTGTAACATCAAGACCGATTGCTTCTGAAACTGCTCCTAAGTCGGTAGTGCCGTCTTCAAGCACTACATCATCAAAGCTCTGCGTAAAACTGAACCCACCATCTGCTGAAGCTATGGGCACGCACATAGACGAAAGAACAGCTATTGTGCAGATTAATGCACATAATTTTTTCTTCATCTGCTTTCTCCTTCCTTTAATTTGATATACAATTTATTACTGCGCTAAATCCTCTTCCCATTTTTCATTACAGAATGAGAAGTTCCATAGTGTAGAACAGAGGTTCGCGCCTTCAAACTTGAAGATAAATGTGTATTCTCCGGGTTCCAAAGTACGCTCAAGGTCTATATATCTCGACTTAGCCGCCCATACTGTGTCTTCAGTTGTCCAGGTAGCTATCGGTTCTGAATCCAAGGTATCTAAATAGAGTGAAACTTTTGAACCCTGTAATCCACCGCCTGTTGACTGTGTTACACGAATCATATCTGCCGCTTCGGAAACTGTTCTGTTCTTATAATACAATGTGTGATCCCAGCAGTTACCTGCAGCCCAGTAATTGAATTTCAAGAGCCTTTCAATGGTTAAGTTGGTCGAAGAAGACACATCAAGGGCATTTGGTGCACCCTTTGTCCATTCATCGTAGCTGCCGCCCAAGAATACATCGGGACGGTCAAACAGGTTGTCATATGCAGGGTCTGCAATTTCGGGCATTATGCGTATTACATGTGAATATGCATCCGATAATTCAAGCTTAATATCATATGTTCCCTCGGGAAGCTCAGGAACAACTACAGCACCGTTGAATGGTTCAAAATACTGCGGTCTGGATGATTTCTTCGAGTTTTCAAAATCTGATTGTTTCACAAGGTTACCTGCCTGATCATACACATGGGCAGTAATATTAAATTTGGGGTCTACACCTGTCTGTCGTGCATAGTGAACATTGAAGTATGTTTTGTGGTCCATTCCTCCGAACTTAACATCTTCAAAGGAATATGTCACGGTACCCTTTTCTGCATCCTTCTGCACCTCTGCCGGTGTGTAGCAAATCTTTCCTGCTTCTGCATCCTCTTTTGAATAGAGAATATCGTAGGTGGAGTCGATGGTTTTCGGAATTAATGAATACACATGTGAATACGAGTCGGAAAGCTCTAATTCAACATCGTATTTACCTGCATCCATCGGCAACAAAACTATAAGGCCTTTGTGAACATCATTTACATAGAATCTCTTTGTTATAGCGTCGTTGTTACCATACGATTCCTGAACGAGATTTCCTGCCTTGTCGTAAACTCTTGCAACAACATCCAGCTTATCTGTTATGCCATACTCTCTTGACATATGGTATGTAAGAGTTGTTACGGCATCGCCTGCTATATCTATGTCTTTAAAGAGGAATTTTTGTTTCTTATTCTCTTCATTTTGTTCAACCTTCGATGCCTGAGTTATCGGAGAACCGTTGTCGTGAGCTTCGTAGTTACCCATAAATCTGAATGCATATTCGCCGTGGTCTGCGCCGACGCTGAACATTCTTCCGCCGGGATAGTCTGCTCTATCCAAGCCTGCTTCACCTTCGGGTATGAGACCTAACTCCGAATTGTTTCTGCAGCGTAAGATTGTCCACTTGGGATCCTGCACCCAAACTCCGCGGGTGTACATTACCGGTCTTGTGGGATCATCGTAGTAGGTAATGTTTGAATATGTGTCTCTCGATGCGGTGTAGCCATCATGATACACGAGCATCGCAATATCGGCTGTGTCTTCGTCCACATGAACTATATCATAGACGAAGTTATGATGCATTGTTGCTCTTGCAACATCGTTACCGCCTGTGTGACCGTATTCATAGACAACACCTGTGTCACGAGCAGTCATACTGCCGTTGAAGCATCTGTTGTAAGCGAATTCAATTGGTGACAAGCCGTAGTATTTGCCGTTTGCAGGATTTGTGGTGCTTCCTACATTGTAAACAGCACGGCCTGCATTATATAATGTGTTGTATGTAATAAAGTGTCCGCCGTTTACCAAGGTGGCATCTGCTCTGGTTCTTGCTTCATCGGCAGAAACCCTGATACATCCGGGATAACCGCCTGAATATGAGCAATTTTTGATTACATTATTGCTGATGTAGTTGTGTTTATCGGTGATGGCAACACCAAAAGCGGAGCTTTCATCGATGACACAGTTATAAACTGTATTATAAGAACCGCTGAAATAAATGCCTGCCTCACCTTTTTTCATGCTTTCATATGAATATGACGATTCATCAACATACATTGTATAATTGGTGGCATCCAGCTGTCTTGTGTGGTGAGCAATGTTCTTAAACTCGCCATTTAATAATGAGCAACCCCATGTTCCGTCACCCGTAATACTGCCACCGATTGTGTTGATACCGTCAAATGTAACATATCTTCTGTCTCGGAGATCGATGCAGAGCTGACGCTGTTTCATTTCAAGGTCGGTTTCTACATTGCACCCAACCGGCGGAATTAAGTATAATATGTGGTCATTCATATACCATTCACCCGGTATATCAACTGTGTTGATGTGGTTTGTGATATACGCAAAGTCTGTGTTGTGAACACCCATATAATAAGGTGACGGATTGCCGTGTCTCTCCGAACCGCCTATACCGAGGTTAAAGGATTTTGAACCCTCGTGGTCCTTGAGCTTTAACATACCTTTTTTGGATGAAACAATATCACCTGTTGCTATAGACCAGCCTGCACCCTTTAAGGTTACATAAAGTCCGCCCTTCCAGTAGTCATCCTGCTCCTGATTTAAGTCTGTATCGGAATATGCAGTGTCACCGTGGGGCTGGTCTGTAATCATGATGTTACCCTTTGTGGGATATAAGCCCTCGGGAACCTCGGGAGGATATGGCGTAATTCCGGGTTTTGTATCTGTGTTCGGATGTCTGCCTGCCATCAGCTGATTTCCGTTATAGAACAGCTGGTTTCTGCCATCGCCCAAATCTACGGGGATTGACGCACAAACAATATCATCTTTATACTCAATAAATCCCGAGATCTTTTCAAGCGCTGAAATTACTACCTTTTCGCCCTCTGCAGCTTTGAAGGTGACGGGAGCCATAGAGGAGCCGTCGTGTTTAACTTTAACGGTTTCTCTGTAGGTTCCTTCGTGGATGATTACTGTGTCTCCCTCTTTTGCAACATCTGCAGCCTTCTGGATTGTGAGGAACGGATATTCCTCTGTTCCCGAGTTTGCATCGGATGCATTCGGAGTCTTGGCAACATAGTAGGTTTTTCCTTTGTTTTCGTCTTTTGCAACTTTGAATTCGTTAAACTCAGTCTGCAATTCATTTAAAAGAGAAGTATCTTCCAATGCATTCTTAACTCTGAGTCTGTCGCCTATGATAACGAAGCCGTCCTTATATCCAACTGTGTGACCAAAAAGCTCTGCAATCTGTCTTACAGGAACCCAAGTCTGTCCGTCTTCGTAGCGAACATCAAGCTCTACTTCTTTTGAGCCGTTTTCGTTATCCTCATAATAACCTTTTCCGTTTTTGATAGACATCGAAGAAAATTCGCCTAACATATATAGGTATGAAAGGTCTTCATAGTCTTCACAGTACAGGAGCAGCGCCTCTGCCAGCTTCTTGGCAGGAGCATAGATTTTTCCGTTTATAGCTCTGGGATTAACGAAGTTATCTGTAGGATCCCAACGGAGAAGACAGTTTCTTGACTTAACAACACCAATGCCGCATTTTAATGCAACTAATGTGAGCATTTTCTCCTGATATGGTGTAAACGGAGCAACAACTGTGTTAACATCGTTGTAAAGCTCATTTACTTTGTGGAAGTTAATTCCCTTTAATGTGAGCTCTGCGTCGGATGTAAATGTGATTGTACGGCTAGCGCTGACTTCTGTAATATCGATAGCCGTATAGGTTGATTCCTTTGCAAGAACTGCTTTATACTTGTTACTATCTGTTACAACCTCAATATTTACATCATTTTTGGGAGCGTCATACTTGAGTTCAAGTTTGTTGGTATCAAACGGAAGTATTATGTCAAAGGTTATACTGCCGCCTGCATTAAACTGCAAAGTATTGCCGCTCATGGATACATTGTCTGCTACAAGCATCATACTTCTGTCCATCTCGTAATCTTTCGGACCGCCCGGATAATCATAGGCTAATGCCGGAAAAGATGAGATGCAAAACGAAAGTACTAAGAAAATAGCAATCAATCGGGTAAATTGTTTCATTCCCATAAATTTTCCTCCTTTTATTTTCTTTATTTGTTAAGCCATATGATGACTTTTTACAACATAATTTTTTGCCTTTTATAAACTAATACTGCTGATAATGAAGTCCATCCAATGCTTCGCCATCCCACGCCTCATTGCAGAATGAGAAGTTCCATAGTGTTGAGCAGGTTGCTCTGTAGGGATCGTTAGGATATTCAAAGGTCATATAGAATGTGTGCTTTCCTTTTGTGAGCGTTTTGTTAAGCTTTACATATTTTGACGCAGGTTTCCACGCTGTGTCGTCTGTTGTCCAGGTTGCAATAGGCTCTGCGTTTTTATCATCAACATAGAGCTTAACAACACCGCCCGAAAGGTTACCGTTTGTAGAGTCATTGAACGAAGAATGAGTTACTCTTATGTACTCTGCGTCTTCCTTAACTGTTCTGTCCTTAAAGGTCAAAATGTTCGAGTAGCAGTTACCCGCTGTATAATTTAAAAATTTTGCTACTCTTTCGGGAGTGTTCACTGCAGTAGCAGATATTTTGTGAACGGTTTCTAATTTATAGTAATCCCATTCATCAAGCGAGCCGCCAAGAATAACATCGTCTCTGAAGAGATTGTCATAGTCCGAACCGGCATCCTCAGCAATAAGTCTCAAAGCTTCGCTGTGTGTGTCCGAAAGAACCATCTTCACCTTATAATAACCGCTGCTTTCAATTTCGGGTATAACTACAAGCCCCTGCAAAGCTTCATTTATATTGTTTTCTGTATGTTTTAATGAATTCTGGAGCGAATTCCATGCAACCTGTGTATCCGTGCTGTCATAAACCTCTGCTGTAATATTAATTTTTGTTTCTGCAACAAAATCACGCGCCGTATGAAGCTTAAGTGCGGTTTTCTTTCCGGCTTCTATATACACATTTTCAAATGTTACTGCATGCTTGCCGTCTGCTTCTTCGGAAGATACGGGAGCATAGGCAATTACTCCTGCCTCTTTCATTTCCTTTGTATACAGATTGTCGTACTCGGAGTCGAAGCTTTCCAGAACCAGCTTCTTTACATCCACCGTAGCATCGGACATTTCGATTTCAAGCCTATAGGAACCTTGCTGTGTCGGTTTTAAAAATACCAGTCCCCTGTGGAGGTCTTTAACATAAAATCTCTGTGACTGCAAAACATTGGTAAAGCTTGTGGTCTGCACAAGAGCTTCTCCGCTATAGAGCCTTGCCGTTATGTTAAGCGGTGTATTTTCCCCGACTTTTCTTGTAAGGAAGATATTAGCCAACAATCTCTTGTTACCTTCGATATTAACATTTTCAAATGTAATTGTTTTTTTGTCGCCGCTTACAGAGGTTGGGTAATACGGCTTATAGTTCTGCTTGAAATCATTGTAGCTATCCATAGACCGCGGATAAATATCGTGGTCTGCTCCGGGTTCAAATGTTCTTGCTCCGGGATAGTCGCTTGTTTTTACCTCTCCGCCGGGCAGGTAACCAAGTGTTGCGTTGTTTCTGTTTCTCACTACTGTAACGCTTGAGTCCTGAACATACACCTGGTGACCGGGTGCTTTGTCCAATTCTTCGTAATAAGTAACATTTGAATATGTATCTCTTGCGGCAACTAAACCATCGTGATAGAGCATCATGGCTATAGTATCCGTATCTTCATCTTTATAGCCTAAGTTATATATGAAGTTGTGATGCATTCTTGTTTTTGCTTTGTCATTGCCGCCGGTATATCCGTATTCGTATGTGATACCCGTATCGCGAGAGGATAAAACACCGTTATAAAATCTGTTGTAAGCAATTTCGTTTGGTGATACACCAACCGCAACACCACTAATTGTCGACCCCTGTGAAAGCAAGCTTCTGCCTGCGTTACAGAGTGTGTTGCAGGTTATAAAGTGACCGCCGATAAGCACATCCTTGGCATCGGAGCCCTTTGACGCATCGGGTGAAATTCTGATACCGCCGGTGTATCCGCCCGAATATGCTGTATTGCTTATTACATTGTTTCTTATATATGCATATTTTCCTATAAGATTTATACCCGTTGCCGAGCTGTAATCAATGGTTGAATTTATAACGGCATTGTTTTTGCCGCTTATACATATGCCTGCTTCTCCGCCCTTTACGGTTTTCAAAGATTTAAGCGGTTCGTCAGCATACATTGCGTAGTTTGACTGGTCCAGAAGTACACTATGGTGTGCTATGTATCTGTGCGTTCCGTGGTTTAATACGCAACCCTCTGTGTTGTCACCCGACAAGGTGATACCGCCGCCGATTGTATTGATACCGTCAAAGGTTACAAACTGTTTGTCCCTTAAATCAATACAAAGCTGACGCTCTTTAATCTCGAAATCATTATTAAGATCCGCACCCTCCGGCGGAATCAGATACAGGCTGTTTCCCTCCATATGCCACTCGCCCGCTTTATCCAGAGTGTTTATATGGTTTGTAATGTAACCATAGTCCGAAGGGAGCACTTGTGTAAAGTATTTTGTTCCGTTATGACTTGGTGAGCCGACAAGTCCCAGATTGTAGGATTTTGTGCCGTCGTGGTCTTTGAGTACGAGGCTTCCCGGTGCCGATGAAACAATATCACCCGATACCAGACACCAGCCCTGACCTTTTAATGTAACAAAGGTTCCGCCCTGCCAGTAATTTTCGGGTTGCTCCAAATCGCTATCCGAATATGCAACATTTCCGTTTTCTTCTGTTATACAGATATTGCCTCTTGTTGCATATACACCCTCGGGAACTCCCTCGGGATACGGTACAACCCCCGGCTTTGTATCCGAATTTGGATGTCTGCCTGCAGTTAAGGCCTCGCCTTTATAGAAAAGTTGATTTCTTCCAAAGCCCAAATCTTCTTTGGCGGAGGCTGTAAAGATGTCTCCCTTATATGCGGTAAAGCCTGAAATCCTTTCCAGAGCAGAAATCACGACCTCTCCGTCACCTGCAGCCTTGAATGTAATCGGTGCAACTGCGGTTCCGCTATTTTCGGGTTTTACGGTTTCTCTGTATGTTCCCGCATGGATGATAACCGTGTCACCTGCTTTTGCTCGGGTTGCCGCCTCCTGAATTGTCAGAAAAGGTGCATCTTCTGTTCCGTCGTTGGTATCTTTTGCATTACTGTTATTTTTCGCAACATGGTATGTTTGCCCTATAACCCTTTCGGTAACTATATATGGCTCAAACTCGCTTTTTAATTCTGCAAAAATGATCTCATCTTCAATCACTTTTTGGGCTGCGAGTCTGTCGTCTATTACAACATAACCATCTTTATAGCAAACGGTAAAGCCCAAGGCTTCCGCAAGCTTTCTTACGGGTACCCACGCTTTATTTCCTTTATATACAACATCAAGCGAGAAATCTCTTCTTCCGTATTCGTCGGATTCAATATAGCCCTTTCCTGCAATTAATGCCATGGAGTCGGCTTCGCCCGCCATGTAGATATATGCCTTGTCGGGATAATCCTCACTGTAATAGCCGAGTGCTTCTGCAATTTTTTCAAAAGGCAGATAAAGTCTTCCGTCTATATTCATGGGGGCAAGGAAGGTATTATCATAATCCAGCCTTTGAATTGCACCACGCACCTTTGCAATCGGTGCATTGTCCTTAAAAACAATCGAAGTCAAAAGTGCATATTCGTAATCGGTTAATGGAATTTCCCCTGAATTTGTTTTATTGTATTTTTCGTTGATTTTTAAGAATTTAATTCCTGTGACAGTCACAGCTTTATCTGTTTTTAATGTAATTGCACTACTTCCCATAAGCTCGGTAATCGCAATAGTATTTGAAGCCGATCCTGCGGTTAAGGTCGTTTCATATGCGTTTTCCTCTGTTGTAATTGTAAGATGTACATCAGCGGAATTTTGTTCATATGAGATTTCCAGCCCGTCTGAATCAAACGGAAGAAGCAAATCAAATTTTGCCTCTCCGCCCTCCGAAAAAACAAGATTTTCTCCTGACAATTCTACACTATCTGCATAAAGCAGATAATCTCTGTCAAGCTCATATTCTGTCGGCCCGGGCGAATAGATGAATTGAGCAAACGCAGGTATCATATCAAATACCATTAAAACCGTGAGGAATAACGCAAATATTTTACTAATTATTCCCGATTTCATAACTTCGCCTCCTATAGATAATTTACTTTGAAACATGGCTTATCTCCAGCCTGCGGTGCCAAACGTAACAGGCATCGGATAAAGCTTTCTTGAAAGATTTCCGACTGCATAAAATCTTTCTTCCAGACGGAACGAATCAATCTCGTCCGCTGTTTTTGCATTCCAAGCAACATCGGCGCTGTAAATAAGCAAATCTGAATCTGCTCCTTGCATGCCCCAAGTTGTTGCCATAAAGCCCATATAATTGTTTTTGCCTGCCTCCGAAGCCAAAAACTGTATATTTTTAAATTTGTTCCAGGCTGCAGGAATAACATCAAAACCAAGGGATGCGGTATACTTTGAGGTTTCGCAGGCACCTTTTGTTATGTAGTACTGCCAGTCGCAAATCACTACATCGCGGTCAAATTTTTCAAGTGCTTTGTGTGTGTATATGGTATCGGTTGCATTGGCAACATGAAATTCTGCTTTTTCTCCTTTTTTATATTCATGTGCGGGGTCAAACCTGTCGCGTGCATAAAGCATATCGCCCCACACCATGGTTCTCCTGCCCTGCTTTCTCATTTTGGCAGCTATTCCGTTGACAAAATCCGCCATCAAAACTGCTTTATCCTTTTTAGCACACTTGTCGCAGGTTGCAAAGTCTAAGGACTCGTCGAGTCCCATATGGAAAAACGAACCGGGACCGCTTATTTCTATAACCTCATCACTTACTGCATCAATAAGCTTATGTGTCTCCTCGTTACTTAAGCAAAAGCTCCATCCCGTCGGCTCAAACATCATCGCAAGCTTAGGATTTCTTTCCAAGTAAATATGCTTGCAATTTACAAGTCCGCCCATACCGGCATGCCCTAAGCTATTAAACTCAGGTACTACTTCAAGCCCCAGAAGCCTTGCCTCTTTTGTGATTTGTCTTATCTCGTTTTTTTCAAATGCGCCATCCCACGCAAGCTCAGGCATATAATCGTATTTGAGTGAACCGCAATATTCAAAAATGATATGAGTATACTTCATCATTGCAATAAATCTGATTTGCTTTCGTAAAACATCCAATGACATTGAGGGAACAACGCATATGTGAGCAAAACGATATTCTAAATCGGGTGCGTCTTCAACACAACCACAGTATACACAAAATCTTTCATTACCTTCTTCCAAGCTGTCTGCAAAAATCATCTGAAGCAAGGTATAAAAGCCGTGGATGAGCGACAGGTCGTCTTTGCCCTTTATTGCTATTCCGTTTTCGTCTGTATATACCGCGTATGTATAATCATCACCAAGCTCGATTTTTTGCGGACTTCCAAGAGTCCACAGAAAGCCTTCCTCGTGTGATTTTTCTATATTTAATTTGCACACTCCGCATGTAAAATTTTTAAACAGCTCTGCCATCAGGGAAAGAGAGTCTTCAAAGGCGAAATCCTTGCTGATTTTTAAAGTAACCTCTGAACCAAACTCAAACCTTCCCTCTTTGCAGGTTACTTTTTTGGGCTGCGGATAAATTTTCTGATACATTTTTAACCCACCTTCTACAAAATACATTATATTTCAAAAAAACACTGTCTTACAATTAAAGCTTTTATCCATATATACCTGAAATTACCAATAGGTTTATAATTCATTGCCTGTATCTGTCCTGATATGTACATGCTCAGGCTTCCAGTACATCATAAGTGATGTTTCGATAAGTCCGGCGTGGAAATCATGCTCCGGCTCCATTGCAAAGCCGTCGAGCCATGTAGGAGATAAATCCCAACATTCAACTAAAGAAAGAGTTATTTTTCTCTGTATTCCTGCGTTATAAAATTAAAATGAAAACTCTGCGGTTGTTACTTTGCCATTTTCCGCTTCTGCAATGGTCAACACTCTTTCCCTGACTGTTATCTTCTCTTTAGTGTCTCCTATAACAAGATTTACCGTCTTCTCATTTGAAGGTGTTGTCCAATCTGTATTTAAAAGCATTATTATTGTTTTTTGTCCGTCTTCCCATCGACTCCAGAACACTTCTTTTGAACTGTCCTCTACATATACTTCGGGAAGTGCCTGCTCACACAGATATGATATATAGCTTGCTGAAAGCTTCTGGAACTTTTCATGACCGGGATATGCCCATACTGTCATTGTATAAACGCAGCCTTTGCCAAGCTTTCTTTTTACTATTAAAGGAGCACCTGAGTAACTATCCCAAGCAATGATTTCTGCATCTGTTAACTCAACATTTGCAAGTCTTGCTTCTCCATCCTCATTTTCGCAAGTACTTGGCATTGCGCTTAAAACAGGAATTTTAATATTTTCTTTGTTTATAGAGTTCCATTGTCCCGAATAAACTTCTCCTTGCCCCAATACCTTTAATCCAAGAAAATCGCTTAAGTCTCCGTCGTTATATAGGTTCAAATCCTTCATATCTCTTAAGAATTTTCTATCAATATGTCTGCTGAATTGCAGTATTCCCGTAAACAGCGTTCCGCCATTTTCAACAAAACTCTTAAGTTTCTTATAGTCTTCGTCTATTGCACTATTCCAACCAAGATTTAAAAGTAACTTATAATTATTTAAATAGTCGATTTTGCTTTCTATCGGTATGCAATCGAAATCTCCGTAGGGAGTTCCCGAAAAGAAAAATCTTCTCATATCAAACTTCTGTCTTAAAGGCATTGTATTTGCACCGGGCATCAATACATCCAAAAGTTGTCTGGCTTTTTCCGGTTGAAGGTGTCCCCACTCTTTGTCATTGTTTCCAAACATACCCCATACAGAGTAACCCGGATCCTGCTCTTTGTCACAAATAAATCCATTAAACGGTGCTGCATATCTGCCTTCAATATAGGCTATGTTTCTGACATTTTTGCCCTTTCTCGGATGAGTCTTTGCAAATTTGAAAAACTCTCTTGTCATATCTCTTTTTTCTTTAACAAGCTTATCCTTCCATGCTTGCCTGTCCTCGCTCCATGTACCAAAGAGAGTGTCTTCCTCATATATTAAGTCTGCACCCATTACCCAAGGCTGCATAAGTGACAAAAAATATTGCCCCATATGGTTTTTGCGATATGGAAAATATGCATGCTGCTCTGCTATATGAGCGCCCCATCTTCCTTTACCCAGAGCCTCAGCCGCAGGTCTTGCCTGACTTAAAAGCGTCATGGTATGAGGAACCATTGTTTCTGCTCTTACAAGGTCTGCACCTGCCAAAAATGAATATCTTATCGCGCCCGACGAATCGCCAAACGCCGCAGTATCACTAACCTTGTGTATTTCATCTATTTTAGTTTTAAGATAATCAATAAATTTTTCCGATGCTTCCTTCATTGTTTTTGAGGCATACGGTTCTTTTGGATCCACAGCATAAACAGTATAGGAATATTCGTGAGGACCGCAGTTATCAAACATTTCCTCCGCACCCTCTGCAAGACTTCCGTCCTCATAGCTTGTTGAAGCACCAACATAAATACCGTGCTCTTTTGCAAATTTGCCCCAATTGTACAGTAGCTTTTTACTTGGTTTATACTCTTTGGGCATAAAGCTTCGTATTACCGCAAAGTTTCCCATTCTTGTTCTTTGAGTATAGTCTAAAATCCAGTCAAGCTCACCTGTGTCATCATGACAAATCTGAGTTAAATCATATCCTACCTTAATCGGATTTTTTTCTTCCTCGCAATCAAAAATCTCAATCTCTTTTGCATCTGTTGCAGTTCTAATCTCTGTTTTCCCTGCTTTTTTAATCTGTATCTCAAACTCGTTCCAGCCAAAGGTACAATCCAAAGCCAAATCTACGCCGCCCGAAATTTTTATGGTTTCTTCTCTTACTGAAAAAACTCTTCCGTAAACCTTTTCGTTTATCAGCGCCCATGCAGGAATGCTCAGTTGTCCGTGATTTCTTTCGCTCGGTGCTAATGAAATTATGCCAATGAGTAAATATGCGCTTTCGTGGTTGTTTTTTATAGCAAAGGTATGCTCGCCCGGAGAAACCTCTGCTCTTTGCCACAAATCGTCAAGCATTTCAATTGTTGCATCGTGGCATCTGAAGAAATGTTTAAATTCTGAAATTTTCTCCCCGTCACAATATATTTCCATAGGAATGTATGTATTTATCCAAGACTCTTTTTCTTCGCCATATTCTTTCGCCGCCATTGCTTCGAAATGGAAAAGAGTTTGGGAAAAATCTGCTTTGAATTCAGGGATGGTTGCCCTAAACTCTACCGACTCCCCTGCACCAATCCATGCATATCTGCCTCTTGCCCATGATTTGACATCTGCTTTCAAATCATCTGCATCGATTACTGTTTCATTTTTTTCGGGAAGTGCTTTAAACCAATGATATCCCGTTTTGGTGACCGTTACATAGCAGCCAAGATATTTGGGTCCGAGCGGAAATTCTATGTATTTTTCATTTATGATATCTTTTGCCGAGAACTTAAACTCACCACTTGCAGTTTTGAGTGTAAACTCTGCGTTTTCGCTAACTTCAGCTTCTACCCTTATGCCTGAATATTTTCTTTTTGTGCTGTCCTTCCACTCTGCTTTTTCAAGCTTTGTTTCTATTGCAGAATGCGGCAGTCCAAACCATACATACGGATATTCAAGTTTATATACATTATTAATTTTACCTTCGCTTACGCTCAGATTTCCATCCCAGATAAAAGTCGGATGATAATGTCTTCTTGAGTAGAGATACATATATCCCCAGTTGATACTAAAATCAATTTTCATTATTTTTCACCCCAATACCCGTAACTATCTGATTTTCATACGATACTGTCATAGTATTTAAATCTCAAAAACTTTATCCTTTTTAAGAGAAATATCGTACAGATTATCGTTTTGTATTTCTACCTTAATATTTTGGTCTGTGTGCGAGATAAACTGCACCCTTTTAAGCTTGCCGCTTTCCCACCAGATATTCGTAATTATGCTGCCCTTTGCAAGCAGACCCTGAATACTTCCTTGCTTAAATTCATCGGGAAGAGCCGGCAGAATTTTTATTTTGTCGTTTTCGCACTGCAAAAACATTTGTGCTATACCTGATGTTATTCCAAAGTTGCCGTCAATCTGAAAGGGCGGATGTGCATCGAACATATTGGTATATGAGCCGCCCTTGCCATCGCCAAGCTGATTTGACGATTCTACAAAGCGCAGCTGATTTTTAATCAGCTTCAGCGCGCGGTTGCCGTCTTTAAGCTTTGCCCAAAGGTTTGTCTTCCAGCCTATTGCCCAGCCGGTTCCCAAATCTCCGCGAATCTCCAATGATTTTTTGCAAGCCTCAGAAAGTTCTTTGTTTTCTGTGGTAATGCTCTCGCCGGGATACAAGCCATAAAGGTGTGACACATGTCTGTGAGTTGGTTCAGGCTCGTTGTAATCGTCGTCGTATTCAAGAAGCTGACCTTTGTTTCCTATGGCATAGGTATTTAAAGCTTCCTGCGGATATAGGTTTGGTTTTTCCTCACCTAAAATCTCACAAGCTTTTTCCAGATTGCGGAACAAATCCATTATTATTGCCTGTGACATAGTTGCATACTTTGCAAGGTGCAGCTTTTCACCCTCGCAGTAATATGCATTTTCAGGCGATGTAGATGGAGTTAAAATCATTTTTTCTCCGTCTTTTTCAAGCAAATTCATATAAAACTCAGCAGCTTTTTTCATAATTGGTACTGCCGTGTTTTTTAGAAACTCCAAGTCGTTTGTATATTCATAATAATCAAAAAGATGCTTGCACATCCAGCCTGAGCCTAAATTCCAGTACATCCAGCAGCTGCTTCCCGGGGCAGGTGTTGTTTTTGCCCATATATCAAAATTATGATGTGCAGTAAATCCGCAGCTGCCATAATGAGTCTTAGCCGTAATTTCTCCCGACTTTGACACCGCCTTGATAAGCTCTGTTAACGGGACAGCAAATTCAGGAAGATTGCACACGAGCACCGGCCAGTAATTCATCTGGGTATTGATATTTGTAGTGTAGTCGCTCCCCCACGGAGGCGATAGCTTCTCATTCCATATCCCCTGAAGATTTGTAGCCAAGGAGCCGGGCCTTGATGAAGATACAATTAAATATCTGCCAAAATTAAAAAGTAACTCAACCAAACCCAAATCTTTTTCTTCGGATTTTATACGCTCTAATGTACTTTGGCTTGATATTTCATTTCCAAAATCTGTTTTCACTCTGTTATAGTAAGAAGAAAAATCATTTATGTGGTCTTTCTTTACATCATCAAAACCTTTTTTGAAAGCTTTCTTTGTTGTATTGATTGCAGGAAGAAGATGTTCGGCATCAGGAACTGCGTTCCACGACACAAAACTTGTCTTAATTGAGAGGTACAATGTAAGCTCTGTTGCATTCTTTACTGATGTTTTTCCGCTATCCGATATGATTTCGCCATCGGTCACAGGCAAAAGTGCTATAGTATACTTTACTGTATCTTCTCTCTCGTATGAGTCTTCCTGAAATCTTCCGTCGTATGCTTTACCCGACAAAATCATTACATTTTCATCATACCAAGTTGTGTGTTTTAACTGAGCATCTAACCACAGTTTGAAATCCCGTTTTTTTGATGATGTGATTTTATATACCAGGACATCATCTACTGCACTTATAAAACATTCGCTTTTTATTTCTTCAGTATCTGTGTTATAGCTGCATGTAGCCGTTGCACAGTCTAATTTTAACAGGCGTTTATAGTTTCTGCAGGTTTCATCACCGATTTTGATGTACAGACTTCCTGCAGGTAAATATGCATTTGCTTCACTGCCGCAAAAACCATTTTCAATGATATCCTGTGCTTCTTTTCTTTTTCCCTCAGAAAATGTTCTTTTCATTTTGGTATAAACGCTATATGGCGCGCTATCGGTGTGTTCTTCGGGATGTCCGGACCACAAGGTATCTATGTTTAAACTGATTTTTTCCAAATCTGTTTTTCCGTAAACCATTGCGCCGAGTTTACCATTTCCTAAAGGCAACGCTTCTTCAAACGATTGTGCCTGTTCTTTATACCACAACAAATTTTCCATCTTTAACCTCGAATTATATAAATGCTATGATTAATAAATCTTAACAGATTTGTCTTCGCAAACCTTATCAAGACAGTACTTACCTTCGACAATAGGTCTTGGATGCGTCCATCTGCCTCTGGTGAAGTCAGGAACATCAATGGGCATACCTCCACGAGCAATTGAGCATTCTGTAAGTGCTCCTATGCTCATCCAGAGTGCGGTATCATAAACATCTATAGGAGGCTGTGTGCCTCTCTTTGCACTTTCTACAAAAGCTCTGCAAACCAGCCAGTCAATACCACCGTGACCGATTGCTGTGCCCTCTTTATCATATTCTTCCCAAAGGGGATGGTCGTACTTTTCATAGAATTCGTCCGCATTATCACGAGTGTTATGATAGGACTCTTTGCCGTTTGCCTCGCCGTCAAGACGAATAGAGTTTGTTTCCTCGTTATACATACCGAGAGTTCCTCTAACAGCATAGTTTCTTGAATAGAATGGACGCGGAAGGCAAGTATCAAGCTGCAAAAGTATAGTCTCGCCTCGTGCGCATTTTAATATTGTGGTAACAACATCACCTTGCATATATGTGCTGTTAGCAAGCTCATGGTCTTCGCCGTACATTCTGCGGGCATAATCCTTCAGTCCTGCTGACTTGGATGCCATAGATGTAAGTGAAAGAATTCTGTTTCCACGATTTATATCCAAAAGCTTACAAATAGGACCAAGCTGATGTGTAGGATAGTTGTCGCAGTTTCTGGTCAAATAGTTACGCAAACGATAGTGTCTTGTTTCATTTCCCGGAATTATTTCATATCTTAAATCATGGTGATATCCGCCGGTGCAATGAACGATTTCCCCGAACAGACCCTGCTTTACCATGTTATATACCATAAGCTCTCTGCGCGCATAGCAGCAATTTTCCAAAAGCATACACGGAACTCCTGTTTCTTCTGAGGTTCTTACCAAATTCCAGCAATCCTCGACACAATATGCACCGCCAACCTCTAAAGCAACCCACTTGCCGGCTTTCATAGCCTCAATAGCAATCGGAATATGTACTTCCCATGATGTTGCTATTAAAACTGCATCCATATCCTTTACCGCAAGGACTTCTTTGTAATCCAATGTACCTAAAACATCTTTACCGGTTGCTGACTTAATACCTCTTTTTGCGTGGAGCATCCTGTCTTCATAAACATCACATACAGCAACAATCTCCACATCGCTCATTTGCATAAACTGATACATAACGGCGCCATTGGAAATCTCTACTTTATCTGCCTGTTCCCAGCCCTTTTCCAGAAATCCGCCGCAGCGTCCGCCTAATCCGATAACACCTAACTTAATTTTTTCCTTCATGATGCTCTCTCCTTTACAAAAGTTGATGCTTGGTTAGCATTTTAATTTGTTTAACCGATTAACATTTTCGTTAACTAAATGTTTATCAAGCCCATCAATAAATCCGGGAATTGATGCCGCTCTGAAAGAGCCTATTTCATATCCGCCAAACGGGATTTGGTCTTCTGTCGGAATATATCCGCGTGAACCGTTTGAAAGTCCTAATACCAGAGTGTTCTTAAATGGTGATTTTTCCTTTATTTTAAGAGATATTTCACAGAAAAGCTCAAACGGAAGCGGTACGATTGCTATATCTCCTAAAGAAAACACTGTATGGCTTAATGTAAGACCCTTTTCAAAGGGCTCACCATTCTCGTACATGTTTTTAATCTTTTTAAGGCGAGCATATGTTGTGATATCAACCTCGATTAAGTCCTCGGGATTTCCCA
Organism: Clostridia bacterium; assembly: GCA_045545635.1. Lineage (GTDB taxonomy): Bacteria > Bacillota > Clostridia > UMGS1810 > UMGS1810 > RGIG8748. Next base: position 30,329 of record JAZQBI010000006.1, read on the forward strand.
TAGCTTCCATATCCGCCAGAACGCTTTCGTATGACGGAGCTTCTATATACGGTAAGAACAATTCGTCTGATAAAACCTTTAGCTCAGGAGTTTTGAACTCAACAAGATTTGAATAAGCTCTCACCGCATCTTCTGCTGCAATTTGCCCCATTTCAGCCATTGAAGGTTCATCGGCAATTGTTTTGCCGTTTTTAAGTCTCGGACCAATATCTCCTTCCGCACCGTT
>JAZQBI010000007.1:0-21076 GCA_045545635.1 Clostridia bacterium
TGCACCATAAGCCGGGTATCAAATACAAAAAACACATACAACAAAACAATTTGATGTAAAATCCCGATGGCATAGCTTTGCTTTTTGTAATAACTACTTCCTTCACACCAGCACTCCCGTAATATTCGTTATTCAAGTAATATTATACTTCCAACTACTTATAATGTCAAACAAAACGAATATAATTACTTATATAAAGTATACAGTTGGAGGTGGTTTTGCAATGAGAATATGTGAACTAAGAAAGGAAAAAGGGTTAAACCAAGTTGGTCTTGCTCTTAAGCTCAATGTTTCTCAAAAAATGATAAGTGCCTATGAATGCGGAGTTCATCAACCAAGTATTGATACCCTTATACAAATGTCAAAAATATTTGGCGCTTCCGTTGACTATATAATAGGCATCAGCGACATCCGTATGCCTGCAGAAAAATTTGCAAAAGAAGGTCTCACGGAAGATGAAATACAGCTTCTAGACTTATACAGACAGCTTGACCGTGATACACAAAAAAAATCCATTGGTATCATATTTGCACTTGCACAATACGAAAAGAATTAGCTTGAAATTGTTTATAATAATTACAACTACACTATGAGGTGATGAAAATGAAAAAAACAGCATTATTACTGATTGTAACACTTCTCTTTTCTTTGGTTTCCCTTGGAGCATCTGCAAATGTGGGAAGTGTTATCGGGCAGGCTTGCCACACAGACATTACAGCACGCATAAACGGTTATGACATAGCCTCCTACAATGTAAACGGCAACACCTATATAATTGCCGAGGACCTTGCCGACTACGGCTTTGCCGTAGTGTGGAATTCTCAAAAGAGAACCATTTTAATAGACAGGGATAAAAGTGTATTCAAAATATACCCGACATACACAAAACCCTCAGTAGCTCCCTATCTTGTGGGAAAGAGTGCACACAAAATCCTCTCCACCGATATCAGGGCGTATACCGTAGGTCAATCTGTAGAAAGCTACAATATAAACGGTGCCACCATAATTCCATTTGACTGTCTTGCCATATTCGGTGAGGTAATCTGGGATGCGAATGCCAGAAAAATAGAGCTTACTCTGCCCGATGTGGCTGTGGGAACACCGCTTCCTGCCAATGTAGGCAAAGAAAGTATTCTCAATGTGGGAGACAAAGCTCTCTATGTGGGAATGTCCGCTTCGTCCCTTGGAACGCCAGAGGAAATCCTTTCTTCAACCTGCGGAATAACATGGTATGTGTACGGCACAAAAACCTACAAGGACTTTTTTGCTGCAGGAGTTTCCGATGGAAAGGTAATCGTTCTTGCATCGGCAGGTGTAGGCTTTAACTACAACGGCTACAAAGCAGGTGACACAATAAGCAATTATAATACATTTACACAAAATTTGTATTTTGACAAAAATGATAACAATACCGTTCACGCCGTAATGCTTGGAAATCCCGAATATATAGACACAATCACGGAAGATATGACCATGGGCGAAAGCAAAATGGTTTTCCACTTTACAAATGCTTTCAGGGTTTACCACGGCAAAAAAGCCTTTGAGTGGTGCACAAAAGCACACACCTCTGCCCTTCTCCACAGCAGGGATATGGCTGATAATAACTACTTTGACCATACATCCCTTGACGGCAGAAAGATGTCCAAAAGAATGTCCGATCAAGGCATAAGATGGTCATCCTGTGCGGAGAATATTGCCGCAGGAAACAGGCTCGGTTTTGATACCTATGACCAGTGGATTAATTCCTCGGGACACAGAAAAAATATTCTCGGAGATTATCACTATCTTGGCGTAGGCTGTGCATACAACTCCGGTTCAAGATACAAGCTCTACTACACCCAAAACTTCTATCGCTAATTTTTTTGACATATACCCAAAGAATATGCTATAATTTTTTTACCAAACACAAAGGAGAATAAAAATGAAAAGAATACTGCTGTTTTGCATATGTTTTTGTCTTGCACTCTCCATAACCGTATGTGCCGAAGAAATGTATGATATATTATCTCTTCCCGAAATTGTTATGGAAAATGTGTCATACCTTTTTTCCGATGATGAAATGATGATTGACTCAAATGACGGTTCCATCGGAGGAATGGAGATATCTGCAAATGTGATGGGTCCGGAAAATGTCGGTACAGTGCTGATTTCCCTATGGGGAGATGACATTTCCGAAATGCCCAAGGATGAACTCAATGCAGAGGTTTTTCGACTTGTTAATATCTGGAAAGACCAACTGACCTTTGACAAAAAGTTATCCTTTCCCTACAGATTATACACGGCTCATCCGGTTTATGAAGAGGATCTGGGACAAAAGACAGAGGTTTTGCTTATCGGTATGGGTACCGATGCAACTCCCGTGGCATACAAAATATTAAAGGGCAAGATACCCAAGGTTGCAAAAGAAATCATTTCCGATCCCTTTGCAACACAAGAAAATCCACAGGAAGCAGAAGCACCCGAAGCTCCGGAAAAAACCATTGAGGTTAGCGTAAACGGTGCAATCCTTATTTTTGACCAGCCCCCCGTTGCAGAAAACGGCAGAGTACTCGTTCCATTGCGTGCGATATTTGAATCCCTTGGTGCCGATGTCAACTGGATTGGCGAAACTCAGACAGTTACCGCAGCAAGAGAGGATGCAGAAATTTCACTGCAGCTTGGCTCAACCGATATGTATGTAAACGGCAACCTCAAAACTCTTGATGTCCCTGCAAAAGCACTAAACGGCAGAACCCTTGTTCCCGTTCGTGCAATATCCGAGGCATTCGGTTGTTCCGTTGACTGGGTACAGGAAACACAGACGGTACTGATAAATCAGTAAATCTTGAAAATTGCCCACTCAGGGAATTCAAAAATCTTATAACTTACTTAAAAATACATTGCCATAATTCAGTAACTTTTTATTCCGCATTGAAATATGCAGGATTAAAAAATCAAAAAGAAAAAATCCAATTCTTCCGAAAACGGCAAATGCAATATTTCAGTTCCCTTATGCATTTGCCGTTTAGCGAGGACTAGAGGCGGAAACCGCCTCCTCCGCAGCGTTCGGATAAGAATTGGATTTTTAATTTTGATTTTCCTGCATATTTCACAGCGGAGAGCAGGGGATGCACGAAGGGGAACGCGGAGTTCCCCTTCGTAATTAATAATATTTTATAGCGGAAAAGCGGGGGTGTGGGGGTACGCAGTATCCCCACAGTATCTTATCTTACTTCTGCTCCGTCCTCTATATCTCCACTAGGCGAAACTATGCAAAGCTTCTTACCCTCGGATGCACACAGTATCATACCCTCGGACAGAACACCTCTGAGTTTAACGGGTTTTAAGTTGGTAACCACTACCACCTGCTTACCGATTATCTCTTCGGGCTTGTAGTATTCGGCAATGCCGGACACTATTTGTCTTACTTCGCTTCCGATTTTTATTTTGGAAACAAGGAGCTTCTTTGCACCCTCTACCGGCTGACTTTCCAAAACTGTTCCCACTTTGAGTTCAACCTTGGCAAAATCGTCAATTGTGATTTCGGGTGCTTTTTCCTCTTCCGGTTCGGGTTCGGGCTCTTTAAAGAGGTCGTTTTCCACTTCTTCGAGCTTTTTCTTTTCGTCAAGTCTTGCAAAGAGAGGCTGTGCCTCACCTACTGCCACCTTGTCGCATTGGAACTTATCCAGAGAGTCAAAGGATGTAACGGAGGCATTTATCTGCTTTAATATTGCCTCACCTGTTTCAGGCATAAATGGTGCTATCATAATGCCGATAAAGCGGATGGATTCTATGAGGTTGCAAAGCACGGTCTTTAATCTGTCGTGATTAGCCTCATCCTTGGCAAGTGCCCATGGCATTGTTTCGTCTATATACTTATTGCTTCTTCTTGCAAGGTTCATCACACATTCGAGAGAATCCGCAACCTTTAATTCGTCCATTTTTGCACAGGCTTCCTTAACGGTAGTGAGTGCATATTCCTTAAGCTCAGCATCAAATTCACCATCAGCATTGGGGTTTGCAATCTCTCCGCCAAAATACTTATTAACCATAGCAACTGTTCTGTTTACAAGATTACCCAGAGTATTTGCAAGGTCAGCATTAAAGCGTGCAATGATTGTCTCAAGTGTTATTGTACCGTCCTGAGCAAAGGGCATCTCACGGAGGAGATAGTAGCGGATGGCATCCACACCGAAGTGGCGTACAAGGTCATCGGCATAGAGGACATTACCCTTGGACTTACTCATCTTGTCACCGCCGGAAAGGAGCCACGGATGACCGAAAATCTGCTTTGGCAGAGGCTCACCCAACGCCATAAGGATAATAGGCCAGTATATGGTATGGAATCTCAATATGTCCTTACCGATAATGTGCACATCTGCAGGCCAGTACTTGCTGTAGAGCTCGCCCTTTTCGTCCACACTGTAGCCAAGAGCCGTAATGTAATTGGAGAGAGCATCTATCCAAACATATATTACATGGTTATCGTCAAAGGGAACAGGAACACCCCACTTAAAGGAAGAACGGGAAACACAAAGGTCCTGAAGTCCGGGCTTCAAGAAGTTGTTTACCATTTCCTTCTTACGGCTTTCCGGCTGAATGAACTCGGGATTTTCCTCAATATGCTTCATAAGGGCATCCTGATACTTGCTCATTTTGAAGAAGTATGCTTCCTCACTGGTTTTCTTTACAGGTCTGCCGCAATCGGGGCAAAGTCCGTCTGTCACCTGAGTTTCCGTAAAGAAAGATTCGCAGGGGATACAATAGAGTCCCTCGTAGGTGCTCTTGTAGATATCGCCTTTTTCGTAGAGCTTTGTAAATATCTTCTTAACGGCTTCCTCGTGGTAGTCGTCGGTGGTTCTTATAAATTTATCGTAGCTGGTGTTCATAAGATCCCATATGGTCTTAATCTCCCCTGCTATTTTGTCAACATACTCCTTGGGAGTGATGCCGCTTTCCTTGGCACATTCTTCTATCTTCTGACCGTGTTCATCGGTACCGGTAAGGAAAAACACATCCTTGCCGATGAGTCTTTTGAAGCGTGCAATGGCATCTGTAAGAACAATCTCATAAGTATTGCCTATATGGGGTTTGCGGGATGTATAGGCAATGGCAGTTGTTATATAATACTTATCCATTATAAATCATTCCTTTCATACAATATACTTTACCACAATTTTTCCTGATTTACAAGTATTTGTTAAAATGTAACCGTCTTTTTTAAAAAATGATTGATTTTGGGATTGATTTCCCCGAAAAATTGTGATAAAATACAGTAAAAATTAATAAATTCACACAAAGTGTCGGTTATACCGCATAGAATAGCTACTCTAAGGTATAATCGGTGTAAAGGGAATGGGGTGAGAATCCCCTGCGGTTAACTGTCGGTGTATGTACCGAAGTTTTTGTATCCGTCGGCGAAAGCCGGTCATTGGGAAACTGAGAAGGCAGGATGCAAAAATGCGGACAATTTGTCTATATGGTGCGAGTCACAAGACCTGCTTTGATATTATTCCGTAAGTGCCTTTTGGCATAGGGATGATGTTTTCGGATTGATGTGTTTTTTGCATTATCCGAATTGTGATTCATCACAGAAAAACTCAGCTGTGGTAATTTTTTCAAAAAAATTACCGCAGTTTTTTTGTTGTCTGCGGTAGGAGGTGTCAAAGAGTCTTAACAACAAATAAGTTTTTTAAGAAAGGATGAATCAAGTTGCAAAAAGGATTTAAAAATTTTACAGCAATTTTATTATTACTCACAATGCTTGTGTCAATACTTCCCGTGGGAGCTATGGCATCGGACAGCATTACGGCATATGTCACCGTGGTACAAAACGGCGAATTTACAACAGGAAAAAATAACGAACCCATGGCTTATGTTCCTGTTACACTGGATAGTCAGTCACCAACGATAGATAAGGCATTTACCGCCTTGCACGACACCTATTATGCAGACGGCTTAGCTGGATATGAAAAAACCAATATGGAATGGGGTACCTCCGTCATAAAATTCTGGGGTGTCAGTTCCACCTCTGTCAGCTACTACAATAACAATTCCTATGCTATGGGGCTGACAGACAATATTGAAGACGGCGCACATCTGGTTTTCTGGTTCTATCAGGATGCAACGAGCTGGTCTGATGCCTACACCTTCTTTGATAAGACCACCGCCTCAGTATCGGGCAGTGACGCTCTGGAGCTTACCCTTACCAAGGCAGGTTACTCGGGAAACTCTCCCCTGTCCGACGCAATAATCACCGTAGACGGCACAGAGATTCCCGATGTAACAACCGATGCCGAGGGCAAAGCATACCTGACATTTGAAGAGGGCGGTACATATATTGTCTCCGCCAAGTCTGCCGATTCCTATATTGTGCCCCCTGTCTGCATTGTTACTGTAACGGAGGAGGGCAAACAGGATGCGGAATATGTGGAGGCAGACAAGAAAGCTCTCGATATCTCCTACACTAACGGACAAAATATCAGTCTCCCCAAAACAGGTAAAAGCGGAAACACCATGATTGAATGGACCTCTGACAGTGCGTGTGTAGATGCCGATACAGGTGCAATGACTATGCCAGATGAGGATACAGTCGTTACACTGACAGCTACAATACGGTGCAATGACATATCCGACACCAAGGAATTTACAATCACAATTCCCGGGCGCATGAGTACTGCAAAAGCAGCCGTAGAAGCAGATACCCTGAAACCCATCGAATATACCAACGCTACGGATTCAGGCTACAAATACGACTCCGCTGAAGATGACACCAATATACTTTCGTTAGCTCGTGAGATAATCGGTGATGACAATATTACCGTGGAATTTGCGCAAAGCTTCACTGCTACGGACATTATTTCCGATGACGGCACCATCACCTACCCCACCGATGAAGCAAAAGAAATCACCCTGCCTCTCACATTAAGCTTCAACGGACAAAGTGAAGAGGTAAGTGTGAGTGCTGTAATCCCAAAGCACGCACAGACCAAGGCAGAAGCCATAGATGCAATGAAAATGGCTATGGCGACATATATGAACGATCCCAAAGTACTGGGCAGTAACCCCTCTCTGGATGAAGTTAAGACCACTCTTTTGCTCCCCGGAGGCAAAAGCTCCGGACTGTATATTACATGGAGCTCCGACAATGAAAGCATAATTAAAGTCAGCGGAAATCCAAGCAGCTCTTCCTCTCATCCATCGGGAGGTAAATATGAAGTTAAAATCAACCGTCCCGATGCAGGACAGCCGGATGCCAAAATTACCCTGAAGGCAACATTTGTCTATAAGGCAACCTCCATTATGTGCGGTGCAGGACCTATGCCCGAAGAATCTGACCGTCAGCTTTCCTTTGATGTAACGGTTCCTGCCGTAACCTACGAAGAAATGAAAGCCATTTCGGACAGTGCCGCCTCCGACATAAGAATTACAGACAAAAACGGCGAGGTTGCAGACCTGTCAAACATCAGGGATAATCTGTATTTTCCATCCTATGAGGGATATACTGCCGTATGGACTACGAATCTTCCCATAGCAATTCCGGGCAAGGGCTATGACAAGTCAACCATAACCCGTCCTGCCCCCGGAGAAAGTGCATCGGGAACAATAACCCTCACTCTCACCAAGGGCGAAACAAGTATATCAAAGAGCTTTGATGCAACAGTTACAGCATGGACCGAAGCCGAACTTGAAGAAGAACGAGCCAAACTGCAGAGAATAGCGGATGCTCTGACTTTTGATGAAATAAAAAATAAAAACACCGATGCTTTGGCAATTAGTTCAAATCTTAATCTGAGACAAAATGCTAAGATTGACGGAGAAAAAATAACATTTAATACATACAATTCCGCATCCTATCCCTATCAGATTATATGGACCATCACACCGGACAGTGTAATTACATTTAAGAACGGCACAGGAGCAGTTACCAAACCTCTTAACACTACAGTGGTAAGTCTTGATGCTGAAATTTCATTAAAAAACCCTATTGCAGGTATAGACAGTATAAAGAAAACGATTAAAATCACTGTTTTGGGTTCACGCAATGCAAACACCGCAGAATCTCTGGAAGCCTTGCTGGACGGCATCGGGGCACAGACAATAAATACAAATAACTGGGAATCTTTTATGGCTATGTCAGCCTATGAAAAAGCTCGTCCCACAGGCTCTAAGCTTACAAATACAGCAAAGCAGAACATGATAAACACATCCCTTAACAATATTTCATCCGATAATGCGGATGAGACCGCTTATTCCAAGGCAATTCTGGATATGCAAAGTATTGGTATAAATCCAAGGGAGCTTTATCCTGTCAACAGCAACACCCCCATGGATGCCGTATCGGGACTAAACCGTGTTTCCCACTCAAATGCAGTCTGGAATGCCGTCTACACACTTCTTGCCTATCAGCAGGGTGACTACAGTATAGAAACCCTTGAAAGCGATGCAGTTACTGCACTTCTGGCTACACAGATGGAAAACGGCGGTTGGACCGCCTTTGAAACAGCGGAAGCAGATGCTACCGGCATGGCAATTATGGCATTGTCTGCCTACTATAATGAAAATGCCGATGTCAAAACCGCAGTTGACAAGGCAATCCTTTACCTTGGCGAGGCTCAGCTGGATAATGGCGGCTTTGGGGGTACATGGGGCGAAACTGCAAACAATTCCGCTTGTGTCATTATGGGATTGTGTGCATTGGGAATCAATCCCGACACCGATATCCGATTTATCAAAAACGGTAACAGCATTCTTGACCGCCTTCTTGATTTTGCATTGGAGGATAACAGTGGATTTGTTCTTGGCGAGGGTGACACTGCAATAAACGCATATGCTACACAGCAGGGTTTTCCCGCCATTATTGCGGCATATCAGGTGATTAAAAACGGCGGAGCATACAATGTCTATGATTTTAGCGGTAACACTCTGTCACCCGGTCGTGCCACCGGCTCAGGCACAGTTACACCCCCATCTGCTCCGAGCGGCGATAAAATCACCGTTAAAGTAACCATCAAGTCCGATACCGGTTATTGGATGAATAACAAATCCGTAACCTTGTCGGGTACCGGTGCTACCGTATATCACGCCCTGATGAAAGCACTTGAAAACAGCGGTATCACTCAGATGGGTGCCGAAAGCGGATATATTGAATCTATGACAAAGGACGGACGAACACTTAGTGAGTTTGACGGCAGCAAGGATGCCGGATGGATGTACAAGGTCAATGATACCCTCCCAAAGGTCGGATTGACCGAATGTGACATTGATAACGGAGATAAAATTGTATGGTTCTTCACCAAGGACTGGACAAGCGTACCCGGTACAACAGGTTCCTTTGGCGGAAGAGGAAAGAATACAAAAAAAGAAGACAACGAGGTTCAGGAAAAACCCACTTTTACAGAAACAACCTTTGCCGATGTTAAAAAAGAAGACTGGCATTATGAATCAGTAAAATATGTGTACGAAAAAGGTCTTATGCAAGGTTCAGGAAGCGGTTTTGAGCCACAAACCAAGATGTCAAGAGCGATGCTTGTAACAGTTCTGTACAGAATGGCAAACCCCAAAACCGCCAAAAATACCCACAGTTTTGAAGATGTTCCCCAAGACCAATGGTATTCCGATGCAGTTGCATGGGCAAATTCAAACGGAATGGTTAATGGAATCAGCCAAACCGAATTTGCTCCAAATGAGGATATCACCCGTGAGCAGATGGCACTTATTATCTATCGCTTTGCAAAAATGCAGGGCTGCGATATGGATAGTAAAACGGACATCTCAAGCTTTGAAGATGCAAATGATGTAAGCCCTTGGGCACAGGATGCGATAGAATGGGCAAACAAGGCAAAGCTTATAGACGGCACAAGCAAAACCACCCTTTCTCCAAAGGCTACGGCAACAAGAGCTGAGGTTGCAGCAATTCTTATGAGATTTTGTGAGATGAAAGCAAAATAAGGAGAACAGAAATGAAAAAATTTGTATCAATAATTCTGGCACTGTTCCTTTTTGTGCAGATATCGGCTTTTGCCAACACTGCGAGCCTTACAAAGGATGTGGGGAGATATCTGTACGAAACAGTTAAAACCCCTGCTGTAAGCTCTGTGGGGGGTGAGTGGACTGTCATTGGACTTGCACGAAGCGGTCTTGATATTCCCGACGAATATTTTGAGAGTTACTATCAGGCTGTAGCAAAGCAACTGAAATCCTGCGGAGGAGTGCTTCATAACAAGAAATACACCGAATACTCAAGAGTTATTCTCGCCCTCAAGGCAATAGGAAAGGATCCCCGAAATGTAGCAGGCTACAATCTGCTGACACCCCTTGGAGATTACGAAAAAACAGTGTGGCAGGGAGTGAACGGAGCCATCTGGGCTCTCATTGCTCTTGACTGCGGCGGCTACGATATCCCAAAGAACCCTCAGGCAAAAATTCAGGCAACAAGAGATATGTACCTAAACCACATCCTTGTATATCAAACCACCGACGGAGGATGGACACTGTCAGGAAAGACTGCTGATCCCGATATTACAGGAATGGCTCTTCAGGCATTGGCACCGTACAAAGATAACCCAAGAGTATGGACTGCAATAGAAAAAGGCCTTTCCTGCCTGTCGGCCATGCAGAACGGAAACGGAGGATTTTCCACCTATGAAGAGGAAAACTCCGAGAGCAGTGTTCAGGCAATAGTTGCCCTTTGCTCTCTTGGTATTCCCATAAAAGACAGCCGTTTTGTAAAAAACGGCAAAACAATACTTGATAATCTCCTTACATTCTGTCATAATGGAAGAGAGTTTAAACACACACGGAACGGCACCTCAAATCTGATGGCAACAGAGCAATGCTTTTATGCCCTTGTTGCATCAGACCGTGCTGAAAAAAATCAAAACTCCCTTTACAACATGAGCGATGCCAAAATCCGAACCGGTTCAGGAATTGTGGGACTTTCTGGTAAAAACAAGGATATCAGAAAAATGAATGTTACAAAAAAGGGAAAAACCTTTAAGGATATTTCAGGTCACAAGCACAAAAATGCCATTGAAGCATTAGCCGAGAGGGAAATCATAAACGGAAAGACCGAAAACACCTTTGAACCCGACAGCACAATGACAAGAGCGGAATTTGCAACAATTATTTCAAGAGGACTTGGACTTAAGGAGAAAAGCACGGGAATTTTTGGCGATGTAACAAAAAAAGACTGGTTTTTTGGCTATGTAAACACCGCATACAGCTACGGTATAATAAAAGGTGTGTCCCAAAAGGAATTCAACCCAATGGGCAAAATAACAAGAGAAGAGGCGGCAGTAATAGTTGCAAGGGCAGCTTCCCTCTGCGGAATGAACACGGAGATAAGCACCTCCTCCACCCGTGATGTTCTGGCACAGTTTTCCGACTATGTCAAGGCATCCTCATGGGCACAAGGCTCCCTTGCCTTTTGCTACAACGAGGGGATTCTTGACGACAGCGTTATGAAAATAAAACCAAAAGAGGCGGTTACAAGAGCAGAAATTGCATCTATGCTGTACAACATGCTCTCTTCCGCACAACTCATATAGGAGCACTTTTATGAAAAAATACAAAATAGCAATAGCAGTTATACTTATATTGGCTGTTGGTTTTTTAAGCAGTTGCAGTATTAATGATGAGCCAAAGGAAAAAACCGCAGAAGTGCAAAGTGCTGAGATCGTAAAAGACGTATCAGACAGCGAAAGTACAGCAGAGATAAAAGAGAAGTCCCCAAAAAAGCCTGCCGTACCGACAGAAGAGAAAGATATCCCTGATATGCCTGCCGAAATCACCGAAGAAAAAGATAAAAATCCCAAGGCAGAGGAAACAGAAGAAAAAGACGATAATTCAGAAAAAGAAGTAACGGAAGAAAAAGACGAACCCGATTCAAATCCCGAACCGGTTGAGCCTGAAAATGCAGTAATCTCGGACAAGGAGCTTACCTGCACACTTTCGGTGCGGTGTGATACAATCCTTAACAATATGAATAAATTAGACAGCGAAAAACTGGATATCGTACCAAAAGACGGTGTAATATTTGCAGAAAAGGCAGTTACATTCTATGAGGGCGAAAGTGTTTTCAACGTGTTTATGCGTGAGATGAAGCAAAACAAAATCCATCTGGAATTTGAAAACACACCCATATACGGCAGTGCTTACATAGAGGGCATAGCAAACATCTACGAATTTGACTGCGGAGAGCTATCGGGATGGATGTACAAGGTAAACGGATGGTATCCCAATTACGGATGTTCCCGATATCAGCTAAAAGCAGGTGACAGGATAGAATGGGTGTACACCTGCGATTTAGGAAAAGATGTAGGCGGAGAGTATTCTGCAAGAAACGGCAGATAGGAGAATTATTGTGAACGAATTCAAAACCTATCACCCCATTGTGAATTTTGTTTATTTTGCGTTTGTAGTGGGGTTTTCCTGCTTTTTTATGCATCCCGTATGCCTTGGCATTTCCCTTTTGTCAGGTTTTGCATACTCGGTGATGCTAAAGGGCAGAGGAACAATAAAAACAAATTTGATATATATGATACCTATGTTTCTTGTAATGGCACTTGTAAACCCTGCATTTAACCACGAGGGAGCAACTATTATCTGTTATCTCCCAAGCGGAAATCCTCTTACTATGGAATCCATAGTCTACGGGCTTTGTGCTTCGGCAATGATAATAAGTGTCATCCTTCATTTTTCCTGCTACAACGAGGTTATGACAAGCGACAAATTTATCTACCTCTTTGGCAAGGTGATACCTGCACTGTCCCTTATCATATCTATGACACTTCGTTTTGTGCCGAGGTTTTTGTCTCAGCTTAAGGTTGTTGCAAATGCACAGAAATGCATGGGCCGTGACACATCGGAGGGGAGCATACTAAAGCGTGCAAAGCACGGAATCGGTATCCTTTCAATTATGGTAACCTGGTCTCTGGAAAATGCTGTGGAAACTGCAGACAGTATGAAAGCCCGCGGCTACGGAATACCGGGCAGAACTGCATTTTCCGTATTCAGATTTGACAAAAGAGATACAAAAGCTCTCATATGCATTATGCTTTTGGGTGCATACACCCTTGCAGGAAATCTTACGGGAGCTATCGATTTTGGCTACTTTCCCCAAATGAAAGGAGCTGAGATTTCGGGATTTGCACTGAGCGTATTTATATCGTATCTGCTCCTTTGCATATGTCCTGTAATAATAGAACTCCGGGAGGTGAGAAAATGGAAAATTTTAAAATCGAAAATTTGAGTTTCACTTATCCCGAAAGAGAAGATAAAGCACTGGATAATATAAACATAAGTGTAAATCAGGGGGAATTTGTCCTTGTTTGCGGCAAATCCGGATGCGGAAAGACCACCCTCCTGAAGCTTTTGAAATCCTCCCTTGCACCCTTTGGAGAAATAAGCGGAAATATCCTTTTTAAGGGCAAAAGCCTTGCAGAATACGGCACAAGAGAACAAGCCTCGGAAATTGGCTTTGTAATGCAGAATCCCGACAACCAGATTGTGACGGACAAGGTATGGCACGAGCTGGCATTCGGTCTGGAGAGCCTTGGATTCAGGCAAAGCGAAATACGTCTCAGAGTATCGGAGATGGCATCCTTTTTTGGAATTCAGGACTGGTTCCTAAAAAAAGTGACTGAGCTTTCCGGCGGTCAGAAGCAGATATTAAATCTTGCATCTGTTATGGCTATGGAACCCTCTGTTCTGATACTCGACGAGCCAACAAGTCAGCTTGACCCCATTGCGGCAGGAGAGTTTATGAAAATTCTGGAAAAGATTAACCGTGAGCTTGGTACAACCGTTATTCTCACGGAACACCGTACGGAGGATGCCTTTGCCATTGCGGACAGAGTTATCGTTATGGATGAGGGCAAAATAATAGCGGACGAAACTCCCCAAGAGGTAGGCAGAATTCTAAAAGCCACAGACCACCCCATGTACAAGGCACTGCCCACACCGACAAGAATTCACGGCTCGGTCAAAAATACTCTTCCCTGCCCCCTGACCGTAAGAGATGGCAGAGCATGGCTGGAGAAATATTCCAAGGATATTGAGCTGAACTCCCAAATTATACCCAAAGACAAGCCAATACCCGATACTGATACGGTGATTGAACTGAAAGATGTGTGGTTCCGCTACGAAAAGGAGCTTCCCGATGTGGTAAAGGGACTAAGTATAAGTGTGCATAATGGCGAGCTTTTCTGTATTGTGGGCGGTAACGGCACAGGCAAAACCACTGCCCTTTCCATCATATCGGGGCTAAATACCCCATACCGCGGCGAGGTTTTTATAAAGGGACAGAATATAGCCAAAATAAAGAATCTGCACAGAGGTCTTGTTGGCGTTCTGCCACAGAATCCTCAAAGTGTGTTTGTAAAGAAAACCGTTTATCTTGACCTTTTGGAGATTTTGTCGGAAAGCAGAATTACCAAAGACGAAAAAGATGAGAAGATACATAACATCTCCGCGCTTTGCAGAATAGATACTCTTATGGACTCCCATCCCTACGACCTGTCGGGAGGGGAACAGCAGAGATGTGCTATTGCCAAAATTCTGCTGACAGAGCCTGAAATTCTGCTCCTTGACGAGCCTACAAAGGGAATGGATGCACAGTTTAAGGAAGAATTTGCATTTATTCTTGCAGACCTCAAAGCAAAAGGTGTAACTGTTGTTATGGTGTCCCACGACATAGAGTTCTGTGCAGAGTATGCAGACAGATGTGCTCTTATGTTTGACGGAAGCATAACATCCGCAGACACTCCACGAAACTTTTTCAGGGGCAAGAATTTTTATACCACATCAGCAAACCGCATGGCACGGACAACCCTTCCCGATGCAGTTCTGGCAGAGGATGTCATACTTGCATGCGGAGGCAAGATAAAGCCAAGGGAAAGAAAACCCTATCATCTTCCAAAAACGCAGAATCCGCAAAAAAACGACAAGGCAGAAGTAAAACAAAAGCCTTGCGAAAGGTCTGCAAAAAGAAAGTTTCTGCCAAGTATTCTGATATTGCTTCTTGTGCCTGTTACCATTTACATCGGAATTTTTCTCCTTGGTGACAGAAAGTACTACCTGACAAGCCTTATGATTATACTCGAAACCATGATACCCTTTTGTATGATGTTTGAATCACGAAAGCCCAAAGCCAGGGAAATCGTAGTGGTAAGCGTTTTATGTGCCATAACCGTTGCAGGCAGAGCGGCATTCTTTATGCTTCCGCAGTTTAAACCCGTTGTAGCACTGGTGATAATTGCAGGGGTATGCTTTGGAGGAGAAACGGGATTTCTTGTAGGTGCGGTTTCGGGATTTGTATCAAACTTTTTTTTCGGGCAGGGGCCATGGACTCCGTGGCAGATGTTTGCTATGGGCATTATAGGTTTTCTTGCGGGAATCCTGTTTGGTAAAAAACATAAAAAAAGTAAAATTGTACTTTCGGTATTCGGATTTCTTACCACTCTTGTAATATACGGAGGCATTATGAATCCTGCATCAATAATTATGATGCAAACCAAAATTACCTGGGAAATGCTGGCATCCGCCTACATCGTGGGACTGCCTATGGATCTTATTCATGCACTGTCAACGGCATTTTTCCTGTGGGTTATATCAAATCCAATGATAGACAAATTGGAACGAATAAAAATTAAATACGGTTTGGTGGAAATACACACATAAAAAATCACTCCCGGAATATATTTTATCGGGAGTGATTTTTTATGCTTAATTACATATGGACGGGTATGATACTTATTTCTATTGCGATTTCCCTTGTAAACGGAACCTCTGCCAAAGTTACCGCCGCCCTTACGGAGGGTGCAGAGGAGGGAGTAAAGCTTGCTCTGGGTATTGCAGGCATTATGGCTTTCTGGACAGGGATTATGAAGGTGGCAGAAAAAAGCGGTCTTACAAACATTATTGCAAAAATCTTCTCCCCCATCATAAGCCGTCTTATTCCCGAAGCAAAAAAGGACAAAGAACTGTGCGGTGCCGTTGCAATGAATATGACTGCCAATTTCTTTGGTATGGGAAACGCCGCAACACCCCTAGGTCTTAATGCTATGAAAAAGCTCTCTGCATATTCCGACAAAACAAATGCCACAAACTCCATGTGCACCTTTGCAGTGATAAACTGTGCCTCAATTCAGCTTATCCCGTCGACTCTTATAGCTGTACGAAGTGCACTTGGAAGTCAGAACCCCGGAGAGATAATAGTTCCCATATGGATAGTATCTGTAATAACCTTTACCTCCGGCATCATTTTGTGCAAATTACTGGGGAGAAGAGTATGAATATTTCAAACACTGCCATACCGATTGTTGTGGCAACAATCTTAATATATTCCCTTATTAAAAAAACCGACATATATTCGTCCTTTACCCTTGGAGCAAAGGACGGACTTGTGACGGCTTTTAACATAATTCCTCAGCTTGTGGGACTTTTGGTTGCCATCAAGATGTTTACTGCATCGGGAGCTATGGACTATGTGGTAAAGTTTCTTTCGCCTGTTGCAAGGCTTCTTCACTTTCCGTCTGAGGCTCTGCCCTTTGCTATTCTTCGTCCCGTGTCGGGAAGCGGCTCCCTTGCTATGGCAACAGAGCTTTTTTCCAGGTATGGTACAGATTCCTATGTGGGCAGGGTGATTTCCGTTATGATGGGTTCCACCGAAACAACCTTCTATGCAATTTCTGTCTACTTTGGTGCAGTGGGTATAAAAAACACCCGTCATACCCTTGTCTGTGCACTGTGTGCGGATTTTGTAAGTATGGTGGTGAGTGCTGTGGTGTGTAATTTTATGTGAAGGTAATGCTCTGTGGGGATACTGCGTACCCCCACACCCCCGCTTTTCCGCGTAAAAATACGGGGAAATCAAAAATATAAAAGGCAAAACAGTAACGAACGCTGCGGAGAGGGGGATTTTCGCCCTTAGTCCTCGCTAAACGGCAAATGCATAAGGGAACTGATTTATTGCATTTACCGTTTTCGTCAGTTTTGCCTTTTCTCTTTTTGATTTTTAATCCCCCGTATTTTTAAAGCGGATTAAAAAGTTACTGATTATGGAAAATGTGTTTTGAAAACAGATTAAATTTGCAAAAATTTTAACATTCGACATACAGCGACATTATTCCCGATTGACTTTTATGTAATTTTATGTTACGATAATTTTGCCAAACAAAGCAGAATATTTAATGAAATCAAGCAATGTGCATTTTTCGTTCCCGGAAAAAGTGCATGCTTCACATTCATGTTGTTTGATTTCATGAATGCTTTGTTTGGCGACAAAATGAAGCTGTGCATTTTTCGTGCGTCGGCTTCTCGCCGGCGCATTTTTTAATTTATACCAAAAACAAAAAGGAGCAAATGCAAAAATGGAAGATTATAAGAAAATGTATTATGAACTGTTTAATGAAATTACTGACATTATAGAAAAACTGAAACAAATACAAATAAATGCAGAGGATAAGTATATTTCAGCAAATGATTTTGAAGACCTGGTTGATGCTTAAAGCTTCAATTACGTTCTTTTTCATAATCAGTAAATTACTTAATCCGGATTAAAAATCAAAAATTATCCTAAATCATTATGGGGGACGGTATCTGCCAGGTACCGTCCCCCTGATGGTTAAATGTCAAAATGTGACTCTCCCCAGATTAATTACTCGGCTTAAACGCAGGCATAAGCTCCAGTTTGAAAAGATTTGCTTTGTGCTTTTTATCTATTATTTCCTTTTTTGCCTGATCTTCAATCTTTCCGGTTCTTATATAGACATCAAGTTCTGCATAAGTAAACCCTAGGTTTTCCTCGTCGGTTTTTCCGCAGAGTCCGTCTATGGGAGTTTTTTCCACAAGTTCCGCGGGCAAGCCGAGAAGATGGCCAATTTCCTTAACCTCTGTTACAGTAAGATGTGACAGGGGTGAAAAATCCCCAACTGAATCTCCGTATCTTGTGGAATATCCCACCCAATCCTCGGAAAGGTTGCACGTATTGCACACTCTGCCGTTAACACTCTGTGATACTGCATACAGTGTTGTCATGCGAACACGGGGAGGAATATTCTGCAAGGTCTGGCTTGTAAGCTCAATTTCCTTCGGGAGACTGCCTATAATTCCCTCAACGGCATCCTTAATATTGACAACATAATGCTTTATGCCAAGGTGATTTGCAAGCATATACGCCATATCAATATCGTGCTGCTCCCCCTTTGGCATAAGAACTCCTATTACCCTGCCCTTACCAAGTGCCTCCACACACAGCGCCGCCGCTATGGAGCTGTCCTTACCGCCGGAAATACCGACTACCGCATTGCAGTCCTTTCCGTTGTTTTCAAAAAAATCCCTTATCCACTGTATACATTCGTTTTTTACTTTTTCTGCATTAAACATCATCTACTGCCTCCGATGCAGGTATTTATCAAAATATTCTTAAAGAACCAAAGACGGTGCAGTATAAATTCTTGCAGCGTACTCACTGTCGAGAGAATATAGCCCCTTGGAATCGTTTCCGAACAGTTCCATTTTCTTAATCATATCATCTGCATTCTTTTCTTCCTCAAGCTGCTCTTTTACAAACCAATCCAAAAACTGCATTGTTCGGAAATCCTTAACATTGTATGCAGCTTCATAAATATCATTTATAAGAGAGGTTACATATTTCTCGTGTTCAAGTCCTGCCTTCAGAGGATCCATAAGGACCCTAAGCTCTTTGTCAGGCTTATCTATTGCACCGAGCTCCACCTTTTCTCCGTTATTCTGCAGGTATTTAAGAAACAGCATTGCATGGTCTCTTTCTTCCTGAGCTTGAATCATATACCAGTTTGCAAAACCATCAAGTCCCTGTTGTTCATAAAAAACAGAAAAATCCAAATAAAGATATGCAGAATACAGTTCCTTTGTAATTTGTTCATTAAGTAATTTTGTAACCTTTAAATCCATTATTAAAACCTCCTTGTTTGTAAAATGCGGGCTGTCTGTTATGACAGCCATTTATTTGTTAAGTGTTTGTCGGGTTATTATACCATAAGTGCAAGCCTTTTAACGGCTTGCTTCATTAGCCGGTTCAATAAACACATCGGAACAAAAGGCAAAAGCCTTTTGAACATTAGTTGTGTTTATTATACCATATTTTTAGAAAAACGCAAGTTAAGGAAATAAAATGTTTAATTTTTGATTGAAAAATCCTCATAAAATGAAGCTATCATTCAATAGACGAAATTACAATTTGCATATTATAAAGCCTGCAAGTAAACAATATGTTTTGGTGATAGTATGAATATCAGGGATGTAATTGGTTTAGTAAATAACGACTCCCTTACAAAAGATTGTGAATATCTGGAAAGTATTCCCGAAACAGGGTTTGACCTTTTTAAAACGACAAAATATGTGGCAGATGCATTGGATGAAATCGGTATAGAACATTCTGCTTGCGGAAAAAACGGTATAACCGCCATAATAGGGGACGAGGGCCTTTCCAAAACCATTTTGCTCAGGGCAGATATGGATGCGCTTGCCACCGATGACGGAGCGGCACATCTGTGCGGACACCATATGCACACGGCTATGCTCCTTGGTGCCGCAAGGGTGCTCAAAAGTGCCTCCTCTGAACTTAAATGCCGTGTAAAGTTAATGTTTCAGCCTGCCGAGGAAATTTTGTCCGGTGCAAAAAATATGATTGATGACGGTGTGCTGGATAATCCAAAGTCTCAGGAAGCCTTTATGCTCCATGTGACCTCTGCCTCAGATTTTGATACGGGCACATTTATATTTGCAGCCCAAGGCGATATTGCTCCATCGTCAGACTATTTTGAAATAGATGTTCAGGGTAGGGCATCCCACGGTGCACAGCCCGACCTTGGCAGAGACAGTATAAATTCTGCAGCACATATTGTCTGTGCACTTCAGAACATCAATTCCAGAGAGCTTTCTTTAGTTGAGCAGGGTGTAATAACAATCGGCGCCATACATGGCGGCAAAGCTCCCAATGCCATTGCCTCAAAACTAAAAATGTCCGGCAGCTTCAGGATGTACAGTGAGGAAACGAGAAAATTTGTAAAAACAAGGATGGAGGAAATCTCATCTTCCGTTGCATCGGCACTGCGGACAAAGGCAACTGTAACATATACTGCCGGATGTCCACCGTTTAAAAATGATAAGGAGGTTCTGAGTCGTGCCTCAGATACTGCAGTCTGTCTTTTTGGTAAAGACAAGGTGGTAATGCTGCCTCAAGGAGTGAAAGGTGGAGGAAGTGAGGATTTTTCATATGTATCACAAAAAATACCAACTGCAATGGCACTTTTGTGTGCAGGAAAAAAGTCTGACGGCTATGAGCATCCGCTTCATCATCCGGGAGTGAAATTCGACAAAAAAGCACTCCCTTACGGAAGTGCACTTTTGGCAGCTATGGCTTTAAATTTGGACTGAGCTTTTATATTTCCTTGACCATATATATGGAGTTTTCCATTGGACTGTCATTGTATTTTGGGATTTCAACAAAGCCAAGCTCTCTGTATAGCTTTATTGCCGATACAAGGAAGGGCAGGGTATCCAAGTATATTCTTTGGTATCCTGCTTTTTTTGCTTCTTTAATTATTCTTTGAGCAAGAATCTTTCCAAGCTTTTTGCCGCGAAATTCAGGGCGTACATAGAGCCTTTTAAGTTCACAGCTTTTGTCATCGTTTCTTTTGAGGGCAATACAACCGGCGGCTTTGCCATCGCATAGGGCAAGATACAGCCTTCCGTGAGGCTCACCATATTTTGCTTTGAGATCCTCTAATTCGTCATTATAATTTTGCATGTCAAGGTATCTTGCAAACACGGGATCACCATCGATAAGCATATCGGTGTATTCTTTAAAAAGCTCTTTAATTTCTTTCGTATGGTCGTATGCAGGGATAATCTGAAAATTCATGTGGTCACTTCTTTCAGGGTAAATTTCGTTGCCGTAAGCAGTTGCGTTAGTATCCGAACCCGTTTTGGGTGCGTGTTTTTACGCCACTGCATCGTTAAAATACTCGCAAATGCGTCAGCATTAGCTCCGTTTTTGCCTCGCGTTGACGCAAAAACACAGCACCGAAAATTCTTCGAACCAAAATCAAGG
>JAZQBI010000008.1:0-20905 GCA_045545635.1 Clostridia bacterium
ATTTTTACAGCGGAGAGGAGGGGATGCAGGAAGGGGAACGCGGAGTTCCCCTTCGTAATTAATACAATTAATATAATCACGGGGGTGTGGGGGTACGCAGTATCCCCACAGAATATAACCTATAACAACACAAACCCACCACACTCCACAAAAATCCTATTTCCGTAGACAGAAACATTCTTTGCAGTAATAACTTCCCCTTTTTCAACCTCAAGAGCCTCCCCAAAAAAATTCATATATGCTCTTACTCTTTTCCCATTACAACTTCTTTCCACGCAAAGGCTATGGTCATTGGGGCAATATACCCTTGTTTCTCCTCTTTGGAGAGGCAGGCTTCTGTTTCGTATTTCTGCCATTTCTTTATAAAATTCAAATATTTTTCGATTGCAGTTTTCCCAATCCATATACCCACGGTTAAATGGATCGCCAAAGCCAAACATACCCCTTTCGTCTCCATAGTAAATGCAGGGACATCCGGGCAGGACAAACATAAGGAAAACCGCCGGGTGAATTCTGTCTTTTGCACGGTTTTTTTCTGCTTCCGTCATAACATAGCCTGCACATTCCTCCCTTGTCATACTCATAGGTGCACCGGACAAGGCAGTAAGAATTCTTGGAGTATCGTGGGTGGAAAGGCTATTCATAAGGCAACAGAGCACCTCTTTGGGATAGTTTTCGCACACGGTCATTATTCTGTCTGCAAAATTCCTTGGAGACAGACTTCCGTTACAGAGATTTATTACTGCATCCCTGAATGGATAGTTCATTACCGAATCCAGTTCGCCGTCCGTAAAATAACGCCTACGAATTTCGTAGGCTATTTTGTTTGAAGCATCCTCCCACACCTCGCCTATCACAATGGCATCGGCTTTAATCTTTTTTACCTCCCGACGGAAAAGATATATAAACTCGTCGGGAAGCTCATCTGCCACATCAAGGCGAAATCCGTCTGCCCCAAGGGAAAGCCAGTGGCGGATAACACTGTCCTCGCCCGTTATTATATATTCAATATAACTTTTTTGCATCTCGTTTACATTGGGCAGAGTGTCTATTCCCCACCAGCTTTCATACTCACCATTTTCCGTCAGGCGGTACCAGCTCTTGAAGAGAGAGTCGGGATTTGAACATACCCCTGTACCAAACCTGCACTGTGCATCAAAATATATACTGTCTGCCCCTGTATGAGAAAACACTCCGTCGAGAATGATTTTTATACCCAGCTTGTGAGCACTTTGGCATAGACTAACAAAATCCTTTTCATTACCCAGCATGGGATCACATTTTTTGTAGTCACAGGTGTCATAGCGGTGATTGGAAAAAGCCTTGAATATGGGATTCAGATATATCACCCCCACACCAAGAGAGTGAATATAGTCAAGCTTTTCTTCTATACCCTTAAAATTGCCCCCGAAAAAGTCATTGTTAAGAATCCTGCCCTCGGAATTTTTTTCATAGCAGGGCATCTCCTTTTCGCTCTGATGAACAAAATATGGGGTAAGCTTATCGGTAAGGTCACACTGTCCGCTTTTATTAAATCTGTCGGGAAAAATCTGATACATCACCTTTCCCCAAAATGGTTCCGGTGTGCGATAGTCTGAGGGAATACAGCTTATCTGCCATAGGTCTCCCACACACATATTGGTGTCGCTTTCCCCCTCTTTAAAAAGATCAAAATCTCCCGTGGGACTAAGAATCCTGAATTTGTAAAAATACAGACCGCATTTATCAAAAGAAATATTTCCCGAAAAAATGTCATAATCATCCCGAAAGTCAGTTTTTGAAAGGGGAAACACAAGCTCCTCCTCACCCGAAATATGCACCTCAACGCAGTGTGCCAGACAGTGACGGGGAACATGAATACAAATCCATACTTTCTGAGTAGGAATTACGCACCCGAAAGGGCTTTTGTGATTCAGGCTTTTGCTGTCATAGAGTATCCTCACGCCCACACCTCTTTACATTAAATACAATTCGCAATATTTTTTTGCACCGTTTTTCCAGCTTACATCATAGTTCATAATTTTTTTGCGGAGCCTGGGCATAAGAGAAGAATCGTGGAACAATGCCTCCGCCCTCTTTATGGCATAGAGCATTTCGTGGGCGTTAAAAAGCTTGAATGTGATTCCCCGTCCATCACCTGTCACAGGGTCAAAGGCAGGAACGGTATCCACAAGACCTCCCGTCTCCCTCACTATGGGAACAGTGCCGTAGCGCATAGCAATGAGCTGAGAAAGCCCGCAAGGCTCAAAAGCCGACGGCATAAGAAGAAAGTCCCCTCCTGCGTACAACCTTTTGGCAAGTGGTGAGTCAAAGGTTATGAGGGAGCACATTTTCTGAGGGAATTCCGTGGAAAGGCGGTTTAGCATATACTCGAATCTTTCATCTCCGGTACCAAGCACCGCAAGCTGAATATCCTCTGCCATTATCTCATATCTCATTGCTTCAAGAAGCTCAAGTCCCTTGTGCTTTACAAGCCGTGACACCATTACAAAGAGAGGCACATCGCCCCGAACATTCAGTCCAAGCTCCTTTTGCAGGGCACGCTTGCAGTTTCGCTTGTTTCTGATATTTTCTTTGGTGTAAGGATATGGTATATCCTTTTGGGGACTGTATGCATCTGTATCTATCCCATTTACAATTCCGCTTAGCTTGTACCGGTTTTCGTTTATAATTGAGCTTAGCCCACAGGCATAGTAGGGATAGGTGATTTCGTGAGAATAGGTCTCTGACACGGTGGTCAGCTTGTCGCACAGCACAATTGCAGTTTTCATAGCATTAACAAGTCCGTCAAATATGCATACATTGTGAAACTCCTGCCCAACTCCAAGAACATCCGTAAGAAACGGCATATCCGCCTTGCCCTGATACTCTATATTGTGAATTGTAAACACTGTCCGTATTTTTTGATACATTGGAATATGAGAGTAATGAGCTTTTAAAAACAGAGGTATAAATCCGCATTGCCAGTCATTGGCGTGTACTACATCCGGCTCAAAGCCCATGAGCGGAATCGCTTCAAGAACCGCTTTTGAAAAAAATGCAAATCTTTCCACATCGTCAATCTCTCCATAGAGATTTCCTCTGCCGAAATAGTATTCGTTATCTATAAAATAATAGTTTATGCTTTTTCTTGCATCATTGCCTATTGTATTGATAGGCAATGTTTTGCGAAACACACCCGCATACACATTCCGCCAAGCAAGGGGAACAAAAATATTGCCCACATACTCCGCATCGGAACAGGTTCCGTACTTGACACTTCGGTAGTACGGCAACACCACACAGACATTATTATTGCTGATCCGTACAATCTCTGCAGGCAGAGAGCCTGCAACATCTCCAAGACCTCCGGACTTTACAAAAGGTGCAGCTTCCGGAGTGGCAAAAAGAATGTTCATACCGTAACCCCCTTACTTATTATAAGCGGTGCAGAGGGCGCACCGGAGAGAACTGCATCCTGAGACACCGTTACATTTTTGTCTGTTACAGTATAGCTTACATCGGCATTTTTCCCTATACGGGTTCCTTGCATAAGAATACTTCCCCTGACTGTTGCACCCTCTTCCACAACCACATCACGAAATAGAATACAGTCCTGCAGTGTTCCCTTTATTATGCACCCGTCAGCCACGGTGGTATTTTTGACCAAAGCTCCTTTTCGGAGAACTGCAGGGCCGGAATCCCTGACCTTGGTGCGTATGGGTGACCGGGAACGGAAAAGCTCTTTTCGCACACACTCATCGTTTGCGAGAAAATTATTCTTGAAGTAGGCGAGGATATTGGGATTACGAAGTACAACCCCTTCAAAAACAAAGGCATTGACCTTGATACTGCCGCTGTTGAAACCCGAAACAAGGAAGTCCCTTTCGAAACTGTGTTTTCCGCTTTTTGCTCCTACATCAAGAGCATCTGTAAGAAGGGAGGGACTTATTATATACATTCCCATTCCGCAGTAGGTGTTCCCGTCGCTCCATCCTGAATAGAGCTTTGTCACCTTACCGTCTTTAAGTTCTGTGTTCAAGTCCTCCGAGTCCAATTCATACTCTTTTGATATGCTATTACATATTACCGTAACATCTGCCTCTGATTTTATGTGACTGTCCAGAGCTGTGCGGTAATCTATGTTACACAAAACAGAGCTGTCACACAAAACCACATAGTCGGACTCGCATCTCTTGACAAAATCTCTGCATCCTGCCATAGCCTCAAGACTTCCTCTGAAAAAAGCAGCCGTAACCGATGGCAAAACAAAAAAATTCGCACCCTTCCTGCTTAAATCCCACACACTGCCTCCGCCCACATGATCCATAAGTGAGCGGCTGTTCTGCCCTGTTACTGCACAAATGGACGATATACCCGAATTTGTCATATTGGAAAGGGCAAAATCTATAAACCTGTATCTGCCCCCAAAGGGAACAGAGGCAGAGGTTCTGTTTTTTGTCAGCGAAACATCAAAGCCTCTGTGCGTGTCGGAAAAAATAATACCCGATAGCTTCATTTATCATACCTGCCTTCCCCGGAAATCACATTAATCTTGTCTTGTTCTCCCACACTATCCAAAAGTACGGTGTGAGGTGCCACAATGGAACTTGTTACGCAGACTCCCTCACCCACAATACAGTCAGGCATAAGAACCGTGTTTTTTACCACTGCGTTTTTTTCCACTCTGCATCCTGTGGATATGATGCTGTTTTCGACAGTTCCTCCGATTACCGAGCCCTCGGACACAATGGAATCGCAAACTGTGCATCCCGATTTCAGAAGAGCGGCGGGGAGAGCAAAATTTCTGGCATATACCCGAAAGCTTTTATCCCATATTCCTATCTTTGGACTAGGATTTAGTAGTTCCATATTTGCTTCCCACAGACTTTCGGGAGTTCCCACATCCTTCCAGTAGCCGTCAAACTCATAGCCAAAGACTCTTTTTTTGTCGGAAATAATACGGGGGATTATGTCGTGGCCGAAATCGTGGGAAGATTGAGAATTATTTTCGTCCTCTTTGAGATACTCCCATAGCATATCCCTGTTAAAAATATACACCCCCATGGAAGCCAGATCGCTGCGGGGATTTTCCGGCTTTTCGCAGAAATCCGCCACAGAACAGTCACCGTTTAGGGTAAGTATTCCAAATCGGGAAGCATCCTCAAGAGGGACTTTGATAACTCCTATGGTGCAATGGGCGTCATTCTCCTTATGGAAGGCCAGCATCTTGGAATAGTCCATTTTGTATATATGGTCTCCTGACAAAATCAGCACATAGTCGGGAGAATACTTATCTGCAAAATTCATATTCTGATATATTGCATTGGCGGTACCTTTGTACCATTCCGCCTTTTTGTTTCCTGCATAGGGAGGCAGAATTCTCACGCCTCCGCTATTTATGTTAAGTCCCCAGGGACTTCCGTTTCCAATGTATTCATTGAGCTCCATAGGCTCGTACTGAGTAAGTATTCCTACTGTATCAATGCCTGAATTCACACAGTTTGACAGAGGAAAATCTATTATGCGGTACTTGCCGCCAAAGCTTACCGCAGGCTTGGCAATATTTTGCGTAAGAACGGTAAGGCGGCTTCCCTGACCGCCTGCAAGAAGCATAGCTATGCACTCCTTGTGCATGGTATATCTATACATAAAGTCACCTCTATATTATTTTGTAATAGGCTACCGAAAGCGGTGCAACACTGAGAACCGCACTCTGACTAAAGCCGTGCATAGGCACGGGGCGAATGACACAGCGGGGACTACGGACACCCTCACCGCCGTATTTTTTGCATTCACTGGTGAACACACAGGAGAGAACGCCCTCTTTTGGCATACCGAGGCGGTAGTTTTTTCTCCTTACGGGACAGAAGTTGCAAACTGCAACAAGATAGTCACCGTTTCCGTCTCTTCGTGCAAAGGACACAACGGACTGGTCGATGTCATCATGGCAAAGCCATACAAATCCGTCCCAACTGCAGTCAATCTGCCACATGGCAGGGTTATCCAGATAGAATTTGTTAAGATCCCTTACGTATCTTCTGAGCTTTTTGTGCATATCAAAGTCCAGAAGCTGCCAGTCAAGCTGATCTGAATAGTCCCACTCGGAAAACTGCCCGAACTCATTTCCCATAAAAGTAAGCTTTTTTCCGGGGTGTGCCATCATATAGCCAAGAAAGGTACGGACTGTGGCAAACTTTTCCGTGTAGGAGCCGGGCACCTTGTCTATGAGAGATTTTTTGCCGTGAACCACCTCATCGTGAGATATGGGAAGCACAAAATTTTCGGAAAAAGCATATGTCAGCGAAAAGGTCAGGGCACGGTGCTTACCCTTGCGGAAGAGAGGATCGGTGGAGATATAGTCCAATATGTCATTCATCCACCCCATGTTCCATTTGAAGTTAAAACCAAGTCCACCCAGATGTGCCGGTTTGGTAATCATGGGAAAAGCCGTGGATTCTTCGGCAATCATAAGGAAGTCGGGGCTACCGCAAAAAACTGCAGTGTTGAGCTTTTTTAAAAAATCTATGGCTTCCAGATTGTAGTTGCCTCCAAATACATTGGGACGCCATCTTCCTCCCTGTCTGCCGTAGTCCAGATACAGCATGGAGGCTACTGCGTCAAGCCTTATTCCGTCTATATGATAGACTTCCTTGAAAAACATGATATTTGATATGAGAAAGCTCACAACCTCACCCTTGCCGTAGTCAAATATCATAGTGTCCCATTCGGGATGAGTCCGCTTCAAGGGATCCGAATACTCGTAGCAGCTTGTGCCGTCAAATTCATAGAGTCCGTGCTCGTCCTTTGGGAAATGAGCACCTACCCAGTCAAGAATTACACCGATTCCCTCGCTGTGGAGTATGTCTACAAAGGCAGCAAAATCTTCGCCTGTACCGTAACGGGATGTTGGTGCATAGTACCCTGTTACCTGATAACCCCAAGATGGATCATAGGGATACTCAGAGACGGGCATTATCTCCACATGGGTGTAATTCATTTCCTTGACATAGCTGCAAAGCCTTGTTGCAAGCTCACGGTAACTAAGATAGCTTCCGTCGGGATTTTTCATCCAAGAACCCAGATGGATTTCGTAGATGTTAACAGGTGAATTGTAGGGTGTGGAGCGGGAACGGTTTTTCATATACTCCCCGTCTGTCCACACATAGTCATCTGTCCCGTAAACCTTTGAGGCATTGTCAGGCCTGACGCAGGCGTGAAAGGCATAGGGATCACACTTTAGCACCTGTCTGCCGTCGGGAGAGAAAATACAAAATTTGTAATTATCATTGGTATTTGCTCCGGGGCATACTATCTCCCATATACCACCGCCTGCAGGATTCATGGGATGGGAGCTTCTGTCCCAAGCGTTAAAATCCCCCACAAGGCTGACATTTTGTGCATCGGGTGCCCATACTCTGAACACAAAACCCTTTTCCGCTTTGTGGCATCCAAGATATTTGTAGGCATCGGTACAGTTTCCCGAAGCAAAGCCTGTTAAAAATTCTTCGGTTAAAATCATTTTTGTGTCTCCCTTTTTTCGTTTTAATTTAGTATGCCACAAAACAGAAATTTGGATATGGAAATTTTTTGTAATTTGACAGACAAAGAGGGCAATGATATAATTAACACATATAATATACGACGGAGGTAATATCATGTTATATAAATCTGCAGAAGAACTTATCGGAAACACTCCGCTCCTTGAGTTAACCCACATAAACGAAACACTTGAAGCTAAGATTTTTGCCAAGCTGGAATGTTTTAATCCTGCAGGCTCAGCCAAGGACAGAGTTGCAAAAGCCATAATTGACGATTACGAAGAAAAGGGACTTATAAACAAAAACACCCTCATAATAGAGCCCACCAGCGGCAATACCGGTATCGGTCTTGCCATGATAGCCGCAATAAGAGGGTACAAAGCGGTAATAGTAATGCCCGACTCCATGTCACGGGAAAGATGCCTTATGATGACCGCCTACGGTGCAGAGCTTGTGCTGACAGATGGCAGTAAGGGTATGAAAGGTGCAATAGAGGAAGCAGAAAAAATAAAAAAAGAAAACCCCGACAGCATAATTGCGGGGCAATTTGTAAATCCTGCAAATCCCAAAGCACATTTTGAAACCACGGGGCCGGAAATATACCGTGACCTTGGAGACAGTGCCCACATACTGGTTGCAGGCGTGGGAACAGGCGGTACGCTAACCGGTGCAGGAAGATATTTAAAAAGCAAGTCAGCCAACATATCAGTTGTTGCCATAGAACCCCAAGGCTCTCCCGTTCTTTCTGGAGGAAAGGCAGGAGCACACGGACTTCAGGGCATAGGTGCCGGTTTTGTGCCTGAAATAACAGACACGGATATAATTGACGAAATTGTGTGTGTTACGGAGGAAGAGGCATTTTCGGCAGCACGGCTCATGGCAAAAAAGGAAGGTTTGCTTGTGGGAATATCCTCAGGTGCCGCACTTCACGGGGCAATGGAAATTGCAAAGAGAAAAGAAAACAAAGGCAAAAACATTGTGGTTGTTCTTCCTGATACAGGAACAAGATATTTGTCATCGGATCTATTTTGATATAACATAATAAAAAATAGGGAATGTAAAACAAAGCGCAGACCGCTTATAGGCGCACTACTAATGAACTATTATGGTTCAAAACAGCAAAAACAATTACGATATGTAGAAATCCGCAAATTTTGCGGATTTCTCATGCTTTTTAGCCTATAAGCTCTAAGCGAACTTCACCTCTCGCTGTATCTATATACAGCTTCGGGTTCCCCTCGCAAGCACGCTTGCTTCGGTTCAGTTCGCTTATTCTGCATCTTTTTTTCCATCCCCCCAAAAATTTAGGGACTGTAAAAAACGAAACGTTTTTTACAGTCCCTCGCTTATATCCTTTATTCAGCTTTCTTTGGCAATTCTTTTTTGTTTGCCAGTTCTATTGCTTTCTGAAGCTGTGTGTCCTCTTCCTCGCTATACATATAAAGAGGCTTTGTAAGCTCCATTTCCACCTTGACATCAGGCTCTACACCCTTGCCGTCTATGGACTTTCCGCTTGGTGTATGGTAGCCGGAGGTGGTTATTTTGAGCGCACCGCCGTCCTTTAGCTCGTACATGCTCTGTACCACTCCTTTGCCAAAGGTTGTTTCGCCTATGATAATTGCCTTGCCGTGGTCTTTGAGAGCGCCTGCAAGAACCTCGGAAGCACTTGCACTTCCGCCGTTTACAAGCACATACAGGGGAATGTCTATACATTCGCTGTCGGAATTGAATTCCTGCTTGGGAACACTTCTTCCCTTGATGGTGAGAATATTGCCCTCAGGAAGAAGATAGTCGGCAATCTCAACCACAGAGGTGAGCATACCGCCGGGGTTACCCCTGAGATCAATAATGAGGCTCTTGGCACCGTCATTAATAAGATTGTTTGTGCCTACAATAAATTCGTCGGCAGATTTCTCGTGGAAATCCGAAAGCATTATATATCCTATATTTCCGTCAAGAAGCTTGGTTTCTGCAGAATTAACGGATATATCTCCGCCCTCCAGAGTAAGGTCAAATTCCTCTTCACCCCTAAGGATTGTCACGGTAACGGTACCTTTTTCCGTTACCTGTTTTTTTATGGCATTTGTTGTCTTGGTCATTGCATCAGCATAGCATCTTTCGCCCTCAAAGGCTACCAGCTTATCGCCTGCTGCAATGCCTGCCTTTTGTGCAGGAGAGCCTTCAAAAACCCTCTGAACGGTTATGAGGTTATCCTCGCCTGCAAAAACCTCTATGCCGATACCCTTGTAGTTTCCTTCTATACTTGCGGTAAGTTCTGCAAATTCCTCGGCAGTATAGTACTCGCTGTAAGGATCCTCAAGAGCAGCTACATAGGCTTTCTTTGCCATGACGGAAAGCTCCTTGGAGTCGGTTTCCTTGTAAAATAAGCTGTCTATCATAGTGCTTATTTCTCCAAGTGTATCTCCCCCAACTCCACCGCCGATTTCCAGACCGGGAAGGGTTGGAATTCCCTTGTAGGACGAGCACAAAAGATAGAGAAGTGATGTCACAAGAAATGTAACAAACACTGCCAGAGGCGTATTACTCTTTTTGTTCATAGAATTTCACCTACGCTATTGTATTACCAAATCAGTTAAGATATGCAGATGGATTTGTGTGAGCACCGTTTTGCAGTACTTCAAAATGCAGATGCGGTCCTGTACTCATACCGGTGGAACCGCACTTGGCAATAACCTGTCCCCGGCTCACCTTTTGTCCTGCAGACACATTGAGAGAGCTGCAGTGTGCATAGAGGGTAGTAAGTCCGCCGCCGTGATCGATAACTACATAGTTACCGTAGCCGCCGGCATTCCATCCGGCAACCAGAACCGTTCCCTCTGCCGCCGCAAAGATGTTCGTACCCATAGCCGCACCGATGTCAAGACCTGTGTGAGTCTTTACCTGACCGGTTACAGGGTGGGTTCTCGTTCCGTAGGGCGATGTGATGTATGAAGAAGTGCTGGGCCATGCAAATTTGCCGCCTGTGTATACTGTCTGGGGAGAAGAATTTGACGGCATTGTAAGTCGTCTGATTTCTTCTCTTGCAGCTGCCTCTGCGGCTTCCTGAGCTTTGAGTGCTTTTTCGTACTGAGCAATATCAGCCATTATCTCGTCAAGAACCTTTTTGCTCTCCTCCTGCTTGGATTTGAGAGCCGCCATCTGGGTGTCTGCCTCATCCTTGAGGCCTACAAGACGCTTATTTTCCGCTTCCAGCTCTTTTTTGAGCTCTTCTATTTCTGCTGCATATTCCTTGAGTTCATTGAGCTTTGCATTGTCGTATGCCGAAATTTCCTTAACAAGGGATATTCTTGTTATAAAGTCCGCAAAGGATGTGGAATTTATAAGTATCTCAAGATATGATACAGTTCCTTTTTGCAGGAGAACTCTCGCCCTCTCGCAATAATCCTCATACTGTCTGTCACATTCTTCCTTTGCTTTCCGGAGTTCCTCGTCTTTTTCGTCAATTTTGGTCTGGGAACTGATTACATCGGCATTTATGGAGTCCACCTTTGCCTGCAGGGTGGTAACATCCTTGTCAATTTCGTTATATACTTCAAGTGCACTTTGCTTTCTTCCTTCAGCTTCGGTTATCTGATCTTTGATTTCCTTCTGCTTTTTAAGAGAGCTGTCTATTTTTTCCTGAGCTGTCTCCGCATTTGCAATCATAGCAGGAAATGCCGAAATAAGGCTCACAAATACAAACGCAACAAGTGCAACTATTGCCATTATTTTTACAAAGAGAGATTGTTTACGCATAAAAACCTCCTTATACCTTAAGGTACTTTCTTACAGATAAAGCACTTCCCAAAGCACCGATTACAGCACCGAGTCCCGCATAGGACAGGGCAAACACCTTCCAGATAGACTTAAAGTCCATAAGCTCCAGGAACTTTACTATGGA
The DNA here is from genome assembly GCA_045545635.1 of Clostridia bacterium. Taxonomy (GTDB): domain Bacteria; phylum Bacillota; class Clostridia; order UMGS1810; family UMGS1810; genus RGIG8748. The sequence goes on from JAZQBI010000008.1 coordinate 11,422, forward strand.
GTCATCGTGAATTGTGGCACTGCAGAGTGCATTGTATGCAGAGCTTGTCACACCAAAGGCAATAAGAGCAGACACAATACCCACCATAATGCCCTCAATAATGAAAGGCCAGCGTATATAGGAATCGGTTGCACCTACATACTTCATAATATTGATTTCTTTTCTTCTGTTGTGAACGGTGAGCTTTATGGTGTTGGAGATAATAAATATACTTATCATCATAAATAGGAGAATTATCCAGAAAGAAACCCTCTGCACCATAACTCTTATGGTATTTATAAAGGTTATTACATCGTGTCCGTTCTGGACCTCTTTGACACCGTCAATTTCCGATATAAGCTTGGCAATTTTGTCTGTATGAGTTATATCGTCAACACTTACATTAAAGGAATCGTTGAGCAAATCCTCGGGAAGTCCCTCAAGAGGTTTTCTGTCCTCGGGAGTCATACTTTCCTTGATTTCCGCAAAATATTTCACACCGTTTTCGTATGTTACATCCTTGGTGTACTTTATCTTCTTAATTTCGCTTTCTATCTTGTCAAGCTTTGCCTTGTCCGCCTGAGCTTCGTTTGTAACAATTGCCTTTACCTGACAGGCATCGGCAATCTCGTTACTGATGTTATTTACATTCAGAGTAACAAGCAGAAAAATTCCCAGCATAAGCAGGCAGGAGGTTACAACAATGACAGAAGCTATGGTCATAAGACCGTTTTTTATCATTCCCGAAAAAGCCTCGGCAATGAATCTTCTGAGTCTTCTAATCAGCATTTGTGTAAGCACCCCTTTCCTCATCGCGGACAATGGTGCCTTTTTCCACCACTATAACACGTTTTTGCATTTTGTTTACTATATTTTCCGCATGGGTTGCCATAACTATTGTCGTTCCGCGTCTGTTGATGTCTTCAAGAATTGTCATAATTTCCTGAGCGGTATCGGGGTCAAGATTTCCTGTAGGTTCGTCGGCTATGAGAACAACGGGATTATTTACTATGGCTCTTGCAATAGCCACTCTCTGCTGTTCACCGCCGGAAAGCTGTCTGGGATAAACCTTTGCCTTGTGGGCAAGACCTACCATGGAGAGAACATTGGGCACATTTTTGCGGATATCCTTGCCGGATGCTCCCACAATCTCCATAGCATATGCCACATTCTCCTGAACTGTTTTGTTGGGAAGAAGTCTGAAATCCTGAAACACTACACCTATCGTACGGCGGAAGTAGGGCACTTCCTTTCTGCGGAGGTCGCAGACATCTATACCGTTTATGGTGATATCTCCCTCGGTTGCATCTTCCTCTTTCATTATGAGCTTAATGATGGTGGATTTACCTGCCGCACTGCTTCCTACAAGAAAGACAAACTCGCCTTTTTCTATTTCAAAGGAAACATCGTGCAGAGCAGGAAAGCCGTTGTCATAAGTTTTTGAAACATTATCAAATTTGATCATGCTTTTCCTCCTGTTCACTGCGAAACCGACTTATCAGTAAGCGATAGGTCGGTTTGGGTTAGTTGGAAATGTCAGAGCTTCATGGAGTTCGATCTTAAATATTTGTTAACCATCATGGCAACCTTGAATATGATTGCCTGGTCGAACACACGAAGGTCAAGTCCTGTGATCTTTTGTATTTTGTCAAGACGGTAAACCAGAGTGTTTCTGTGTACATAGAGCTGTCTTGAGGTTTCAGAAACATTCAGGTTGTTTTCGAAGAATTTCTGGATGGTGAAAATGATTTCCTGATCCAGATCATCTATTGAGCCTTTTTTGAAAACCTCTGTAAGGAAAAGCTCGCAAAGTGTAGTGGGAAGCTGATATATGAGTCTTCCTATGCCAAGGTCCTCGTAGCTTAAGATGTATTTTTCATCTTCAAAAACTTTGCCGACTTCAAGGGCAACTCTGGCTTCCTTGTAGGAACGGGCAATTTCCTTGACATTATTTACCACGGTGCCCATACCTATGACTGCCTTTGCCATAACCTCGGTGTTGATATTATCGCAGATGCTCTTTGCTATACTCTGCAGGTCACTTAGTTCTGCATCGTCCTCAAACTCTTTTACAAGAGCCACATTGTTTTCGTCTATGCTGACAACAAAATCAGACTGCTTATTGGGGAACATACTCTCCACAAGCTCCATAACAGAAAAATCCGATACCTTTTCCGTCTGTATGAGGAATACCGCTCTCTTTGCATCAATAGGTATGTGGAGCTCCACAGCCTTTACGAGAATCTCGCCGGGAAGAATATTATCAAGAAGAAAGTTCTTGATAAAATTGAGCTTGTCATGCTTGTCATCATAGAGAGATTTAACAGACGAAAAGCTGACCTGCAATATGTCGGAATAGTTTCTCGCCAGAGTATCATCACCCTTTACAAAGATGATGTATTCCACCTTACCCATATTGGAAATAGGCTTGTATGTAAAGCCGTTGTAGGTAAAGGTTTCCATATTCTCGGCAGTAAAACTCAAAACACATTCAAGGTCGTTATTGCTTATACAGGAATCATTGGAGGATACCACAAAACCGCTGTCGGTAATAATACCCAGATCGCGGTTCATAACCTCCTTCATCTGGTGAGCCATTTGCTGAAAAAGTCGTACATTCATTATAATTCACCTCAAAAAAATACAAAAGCTGGTATGGGTATACTCGCCCCCATACTTATTTATATAATAAACTTTTTTGGGGGTTTTTGCAATAAATTACGCTTGTAATATTTTTGAAATGTGTATTTCTCACAAAAATCAATTTTGCAAGTTGTTATTTTTGTGAATTTTGCCCAAGAGAAAAAGTGGATAAATATTTCATTTGTTAAATATATATGAACAAAGGAGGATCGCAATATGGAACTTACCTTCAGTACAGCTATGGGATATCTTCTGGGGATGCTGATTATTTTTGTTGTAGGGTGGGTGTTTCTGAAACCCGTAAAATTTATAATAAGGCTTGCAGCAAACAGCGTTCTGGGCGGAATATTTATTTGGATAATAAATCTTCTGGGAAAAACCGCAGGAATACATATAGGGCTTAATCCGGTTACGGCAATTGTGGCAGGTGCCCTTGGAATACCGGGAGTTATACTCATACTTCTATTGCAGATTTTTTACTGATTAATCTTAAAATAGTGCATTGAAACTGACCTTTGTAAAATGGTATAATCAATTCATCATCAAAATTTGGAGGAAAAAAATATGTGGATAAATGCAAATGACTACGCACACCTGAAAAGCGACACCGATATGATACAGGCAGCACTTGATGATGCCGCAAAAACAGGTCAGAGTGTGCTGATACCAAAATTCAACCGCCGTACGGGAAAGGATGTCTGGATGATAGACAAATCCATTGTCCTTTACAGCGAAAGCACAGTTATTCTGAATAATTCCCATCTGCGCCTTACAGATGACAGCATATGCAATATGTTTACAAACTCCAATGCCCGCAAACCCATCGCTCTTGAAGAAGAGGGCAAGGAGAGAAACATCACCATAAGAGGTATAGGAAGCGCTCTTCTTGACGGAGGAAAGCACAACGGACTCTATGAGGTAAACGGCATTGCAAGGTCGGTATCGAAATATCCCGACAAGCCAATCTCTCTTAATTGCCTTATGTATTTTGAGAATGTGGAAAATCTCCTTGTGGACAACATAAAAATAAAAGATCAGCGTTACTGGGGCATATGCCTGTACACCACATCCTACAGCAGAATAAGCAACATCACCTACGAAAGCTCATCAAATGTGCCAAATCAGGACGGTGTTGATATTATGAAGGGCAGTCACGACATAATTGTGGAAAATATCCGCGGCTGTGTGGGAGACAATGTGGTTGCACTTCTTGCCACCGAGGACGATATATACAGCAAGGTGGTAAAAAATCTCCGTGACGGAGACATCCGCAACATCACAATCCGCAACATTATGGTTTACGGTGTCGGAGGCTGTGCACTCATAAGACTTCTCAACCACGACGGCTATCGCATATACAATGTGCGGATAGATAATGTAATCGAGGTTTCTCCCTGGTCCGATTCCGATGCACCCGTCGCACAGAATCCCGACCTTGTAATCGTGTCGGATGAAAATGGAAATATTGTTCATCAAAGGCACCTTACCCCCGGAGAGAAAGGCTACCGCACCGAGGCGGCAATCCTGATTGGTGAATCCTATTGGTACAACAAATCCAAGGCACAGCACGGTGATACCTTTGGAATATCGGTATCCAATGTAATGACTCACGCCCGCTACGGACTTTTCCTTAACAATACCCTTATGGATTCCTCCTTTGACAACATCCGTATGTTCGGAAACGGATTTGCGGCAGTGTACTTCGGAGAGGGAAATATGGAAAACTTACGTTTTTCCAACATTACCTACGACAAGGATTGCAAACCTCTTAAAGAGGACGAGCACATCTACATAGAATGGAACAACACGAAATCCGACGGCTTTAGCTGTGTACACGCAAACGGAACGGAATTTGAAGATGTGACCTTTGACACCATGAGAGCCTGCCACGGTATGGAATCCGTGTTTGGCGGTCACGGAAAGGGCAAAATAAAAGCAAAGGAAATTACAATGTATGATGGCACTGTTCTTTCCAATGCAAAGGATATAGAAATAAATTAAATATAGGGGATGTAAATTCGCTGAATTTACATCCCCTATATTTATGTGTTTTTTACTGTGCAATTCTTGCAGTTGTGGCATAAACATCTACAACTACACCGTCAACGAGTCTGAGAAGTACGGGAGAAGCATACCATGTATCGGAATCTCTGTTATCCTGTGCTCTGTAGTCAACATCCGACATAAAGTCACCCGTATCAATTACTACATTTCTGCCAACAGCATTGTAGGTGTATTTGTATGAGGTATCACGGATTAAATAACTATCCCCGCCAACAGTAATAATTTCGCCCTTGCTTGTGGATTCATATTTTTCGTTGAGGATAAACCCTGTAACGATTCCCGTATTATCACCAAATATAAATTCTGCATTCTTAGCTTCTTCTGTAAGTTCAAATACCTTATTGTTACCGGAATCACCATTGAGTGTTGCGATAACAATGTATTCGGAAACAACTCCGTCTGCATCGGCTGTGTATATAAACACATCACCTACAGAAAGCTCAATGATTTGGGAATTGTAACACTGGCTGTCATCATCAATTGTGATAACGCCTTCTTCTTCGTTCTGTACATAGAATATATTTGTTACATCTTCACCATATTCATTTTTTCCGGTAGAAACCTTGGTGACGATTGCAAAACCTGTATCTTCCGAAAATGAGATTTCAGAATCCGCAATTACCATAACATGATATTCACCGTCAATATTTGCACAAGTGTATCCGGTGTAGGATCCATCGTCCACAAGGGCATCTATATCGGTAATATATGTATCCTCTACCGCCCTGCCCTGTACATCAAAGATTATTATATCATCCTCAAGGAATACACCGCGGATTCTTCTGAGATCAGCATTGTACTCATCCATACTCTTATCAAAATATACAGGATTTTCCGACACCATACATAGCTCTTCAATCTCACCGTTATTATTAAGTGAATATGTTACAAGTCTTGCCATATTAAGCTTGCCATTCAATGTAATACCGCTATGTGCCTCATCAAAAGTGAACATATGTTCACCACTTGTTCCCACAAAGTTTTCTTCAATATAATTATTAACTGTATCGTGATAGTTCTTGCTGATATCGAATGTTTGTACACCATCCTCAGTAAGCATCTTGAGCTGCCATTGATCGCTTGCAAAGGCACCGCTTACTACTGCACCCTCAAGAATATATGCATATCTGATATCTGATGTGTCACTTTCAAAGTAAATGATGTCTCCGTCCAAGCCGAAGTAGAATGTACCGATGTCTCCCGGAGCAAGTTCATCATATATTGCCATACCGTATTTTTTACCGTCTACAACCACATAATTCTTACCGTTGTGGGACATTGTCTTTTCTACAGTGCCTGACACTTTGCTATTGGTAAGCTTTACGATTTCTATATACTCTTCGTATCTTGAAGGTCTGGATGTATCTGCAGCAACGGCAACCACATCACCCTCTCCAAAATCCTCAAGTGTAAGCTCGTTGCCCTTGTCGTCACGAAGAATTATGTCAATATAATCAGCTTCAAAATCGAGGGTTATTGACGCATTATTCTTAAGAAAAATTCTGTCCGTCGAAACATTTATAGCGTCAATCACATCATACAAATAGTTTTTGGCATTAATTACATCATAATATCCATCGGTATCGGTATCCTCAAAGGTAAGCATTCCGCCGAGCATAACATAATCTGCAAGCATATAGGGAGAGATTTCCTTATTTACAAGAGTTTTTATGTTATTCACAATGAGATTTGAGCTTTCATTTACCGTGAGTCGCTTCAGTGCAGTCACTGTGTATTCCGGCGCATCCGTATAGTATTCAAAAACTCTGCCCTCGTATCCGATGTTTGCCAGAGAATTCATACTTATCTCAACAGTTTCTCCGTTTCCGGCTGCAGGCACAGGGATATTTTCTACAGGAGAATTGGTCTCCGGGTTAACCCGTAGGTTAAGTGCATAGACATCTGTCACATTTCCGTTGTATAGGTTTGCCAAAACAAAAGTAGCTGCACCGCTTTCCTCATCAAAGTAATCCACGTTTTCGCAGAACAGTTCCTCTGTTTTTACAACAGATGTGTAATTTCTGCTGTTTTCCAGAAGGTATGTGTTTGCATCTGAGGAGATGAGAATATCTTCTCCACCAACGGTAATTACTTCTCCCTTGGCGGATTTAATCTCCGATGTGTTTTCAATATATCCGTAAATTATTTCCGTATCTGAAAGCACACGGTCAGCATCACCCGTAAGATCAAGGCCGTAACCGTCCCCACCGAGTTTTGCAATTACTGCATATTTCATTATAGCAGAATTCTTGTCTGCAACAAAGATAAATACATCTCCCTTTTCTATATCCCATATGTTTCCGGAGCACTCACTATCATCTGTAAGAATAACTTCGCCTTCTTCACCTGCACGAAGGTAGGAAACAGATAATACATCCTCGCCGTCACCATTAAGAGTCACGGCAACCTCGGTTACTACGGCAAAGCCGTCAGCTTCGCTAAAGGAGAAGGTTTCCTCCGAAATAACTACCACTTTATATTCTCCATACCTGTTTGGTGCAACAAGTCCGGTGTACCTTGCTCCGTCCGTAAGAATATCGATACCTCCTGAATATGTACCCGCGGCATATCCTTCGCACACATTAAATACTATCGTGTCGTCTTCAAGAACCACACCGCCAAGCTTTTGTGCCTCAGCGTTATACTCGCCGTTCGCCATTGATTTTTCAAATTGCTCAACACGGTCTGAAACCATATTAATTTCCTTGATATCGCCGCTGCCGTCAAGCTCGTAGGTTATAAGTCTTGCAGGATTTAAGGGATTTGCATATCCGCTGTCGAAGAGGAATTTATTACTACCGAATTCCATTTCTGCATCAAAATTATACATTATGTAATCTGCTATAGCACTATGCGAAGCTGTTCGTATGCCATACACATCTATTCCGTCTTCCGTAAGAAGCTTAAGCTGCCACTGGTCATTTGTAAAAGCACCGCTTGCTATTACACCCTCAAGAATATATGCATAATTTACTTTGGCTGTGCTTTCAAAGCCGACAATCTTTCCGGCTAAATCCAGATAGAATATACCCTCGGCACCGACTGAAATATCCACTACACCCAAATCGTATTTTACTTCGTTTATAACCGCAAAGTCAATGATGCCGCGAGTGCCGATTTCCTCTGCTTTTCCGGATATTTTATGGCTGTTGAGCTTTACAATCCTGATGTATTCGCTGTATCTTGCAGGATTGACATTATCTGCCGCAATTGCAATATAATCACCTTCGGCAAGGTCTGTAAGGCTTATTTCGTTGCCCTCATCATCCTCAAGGATAATTTCAATATCGCTGTTTTCAAAATCAAGAGTCATAGTGCCGTTGCTTTTGAGACAAATTCTGTTTGATAAATGATCAACATCTTCCACAACATCATACACATATTGCTCAGCATCTATCACATCATAGTATCCGTCGGAATCGGTATCATTAAAGGTGACCATTCCATCTGTAAAATTATCTGCAAGCACCGCAGGCGAAATAAGCTGTCCCGAAATAACTTCCTGATTATTTATAATGAGAGTTGCTGTGTTGTTTACGGAAATCTTCTTTAAGGATGCTGTTGTATATTGAGGTGCATCTGTGTAATACTCGAACACTCTTCCGTCAAAGAGAGGATTAGCCAGTGCATCCATACTTATTGTAATGGGCTCACCGTTTCCGGGAGCAGGTCTCAATATGCTATCCACAGGCGCCATATCCTCAATATTTACTCTCTGATTCAGTGCATAAACAGCATTTACACTGCCATCATATATTCCTGCAAGGACGATAGTTCCTGCGTTTTCGGTTTCATCAAAATAATCTGCATTTCCTGTAAACAAATTATCTGTAATCACAACAGAATTGTATTTTCTTGTATTATCCAGAAGATATGTTTTTGTATCGGAAGTGATAAGCACCGGTTCCTCACCGATATATATCACTTCTCCCTTGGAAACAACATTTTTTGATGTATTGGTGATATAACCCAACAGAATTTCCGCATCTTCTCCAAGAATATGTGCAGCCTCATTGGAGTCTGCAAAATCTTCGGTTAATTCAAGTATTCCGTTGCTATCATCATACTTGGCAACAACTGCATATTCGCTGACATTTTCTTTTGCTCCGGCAATAAATACAAAGACTTCTCCGACGGAGGGTATATAATCATATTCTCTGCTGTTGATACATTGGGAATCATCATCAAAAATGATGGTGCCTTCCTCGCCTCCCTGAACATAGGAAATCTTGTATATTTCCTCTCCATCAGCATTTTGGGATAGAGATGCTTCGGTAACAACAGCAAAGCCTTCGCTTGCGTCAAAGGTCATCAATTCGTCAGTAATAACAACTACCTCATAGTCACCATCCAGATCGGGAGCAACAAAACCGCTGTATTGTGCACCGTCTCTGAGATAGCTTATATCGGTAATGTAGGTTTCATCGGCATAGGTTCCGCAAACATTGAATACAACTGTGTTATCCTCAAGAATTACACCGCCAAGTTTCTGTGTATCAGCATTGTACTCACCATCTGCCATTCCTGCATCAAAATGCTCAACACGGTCTGACACCATCGCAATTTCCTTGATATCGCCGCTGCCGTCAAGCTCGTAGGTTATAAGTCTTGCGGGATTCAAGGGATTTACATATCTGCTGTCGAAAAGGAATTTATCACCAAGTTCCATTTCTGCATCAAAATTATACATTATTTAATCTGCTATAGCACTATGCGAAGTTTTTCGTATGTCATACACACCTATTCCGTCTTCCGTAAGAAGCTTTAGCTGCCACTGATCGTTTGTAAAGACTCCGTT
>JAZQBI010000009.1:0-2449 GCA_045545635.1 Clostridia bacterium
CTTACAAGGGTTATGAATATGCCTGTAAAGAGTAATATAGCAGCTTTCCGCAAGCAGATTGATGTGATTGATAAAGCTATGGAAAAGCTCGATAAGGTTTCAGCCGAACTTCATACCGGGAAGGAAGCGGACAAAGGTGCAAGGGTTTCCATTAAGGAAAAACTGTCACAGATGAAGGCAAAATCAGAACAGACTAAGAAAGAGCTGGATATGGCAAAAAATAAGAATAAAGAAGCAAGTTTATAGTGATTTTGGTGAGAGCAGGTAGTTATCTATCTGCTTTCTTCTATTCTTGAGCGAATGAAGGAGGAAAAACAATGGCAGATGCTAAAACAGAGAAGCAGAAAGTACAGGAGATTACGGAGAAGCTGGAGCAGGGATTACAGGAGCTTTTTGAGAGTGAGAAATGCAAATCTTACTTAAATACCATGTCAAAGTTTCATAATTACAGCTTTAACAATACCCTTTTAATTGCCATGCAAAAGCCTGACGCTACTTTAGTGGCCGGATACAAGGCTTGGCAAAAAAAATTTGAACGCCACGTAAAAAAAGGCGAAAAGGGTATCCGTATCTTAGCTCCCGCACCCTATAAAATCAAAGAGGAACAGGAAAAGATTGACCCGGTAACCAATGAGCCGATGCTCGATAAGGACGGTATGCCCATTATGGAGGAAGTTGAGATTAAAATTCCGGCATTTCGTGTTGTTCCGGTATTTGATGTGTCACAGACAGACGGAAAAGAACTTCCGGAGCTTTCCGTAGATGAGTTGTCGGCAGATGTGGACGGGTATCAGGATTTTATGAAAGCATTGGAAGCTGTTTCGTCCGCACCGATTGAATATGAGGATATACCGGGAGAAGCCAAGGGGTATTTCAGTACAACCATGAACCGTATTGCCATACAGGAAGGCATGAGTGAGAGCCAGACGGTCAAGACTGCTATCCATGAAGTGGCACACGCAAAGCTGCACAGTAGGGAGAGGGAAAAGGAAACAGACCTTTCGGAGCGTAAAGACCGTAACACGAAAGAGGTGGAAGCGGAGAGTGTTGCTTATACCGTGTGCCAGCACTTCGGGATTGATACCTCTGATTATTCCTTTGGTTATATTGCCGGATGGAGCAGTGGCAAAGAAATGACGGAATTAAAATCTTCTCTTGATACGATAAGGAGAACTGCCTCAGAGTTAATCGGCGGTATTGAAGCACAGTTACAGGAGCTTCAGAAGGAGCGAGTAACGGAAGCAGAGCAGACACAGGATATTGTGCTGTTAGTGGCAAATACAGATCGTTCCGAGTATGACCTGTTGAATGTCAGAGGTATGAGTGGGGAGGAGCTTGTTGCTTCTCTTGCTGCCATGAATAATGATGACAGATTAAGTGTGGAAGCCTATCTTGAGAGCAAAGGCGGTTGGGTTACACCACTTGCCGATGAGCAGACCGAGGAAGTGGAGGAGTACCACTTGGACTATGTTTATAATACGGACACTTATGAGATAACTGATATAAAGGCAAGAATGGCAGAACAGGACAAAGTTATGGAGCCGGATGCGGAGCTTTCCATTATGCAACAGGCAGAACAGCTTATTAACGAAATGGAGCGTGAAAAGACCATTTTCAGTGTGGATGAGCGTAACCTGATTGTAAATTATGCCTACAAGCTGGGGGATATGGAAAAGACAAGGGAGCTTGCAGAGCATATCGCCATGTATGAAGAAAATTCGCCTAATCTGGTGGCACAGACGGTTATCAATGCACAGGCAGAAATTGATGCCTTACCGGACGGAATGGTGAGACTTTCCGAAATGCACGAGTACGGATATACCTGGGCGGAAATGTTACCACTGACACAGGAGAGAGCTGCTGAGCTTTTCAGAGAAGATGTTGCAGTATATCAGCTCCATGAGGACGGTTCCGAAACAGTAATAGAAGATATGGAGGATTTACAGGCACACAAGGGAATATTTGGTGTGGAAAAAGACGATTGGAACGCATATCTGGAACATCAGACCATGCGTGATGAGCTGGAGGAGAGTTCTGCCAACAGGGAAGCACAGCTTTTGTATGGCAGCAACAATCAGTTTGGCATTTATCAGCTTAATGACAGTCCACAGGCAAGGGATATTCACTTTATGAACTCTGATTTCCTTGAAATGAAGGGCATTGCAATCACAAGAGAGAATTACGATTTGGTTTATACTGCACCTCTGGAGGATGGTACAAGCCTTGAGGATATTTTTACCCAATTTAACATAGACCGTCCGGAAGATTTCAGAGGTCATTCCTTATCAGTCAGTGATGTGGTGGTGCTTCATCAGAACGGGGAGAATACGTTCCATTTTGTGGACTCTGTGGGATATAAGGATGTTCCGGAGTTTATACCGGAGATTGTGCCGGAGAGACAGACGGAGCAGGCTTCCGTGATTGATGAAACAATGGAAGTGCTGGGAGA
>JAZQBI010000010.1:0-2014 GCA_045545635.1 Clostridia bacterium
CTCCTGCAACCATACAGTTGCAGGAGGGAGCTGTACTGGTGTGATTTGTCTTAACTTGTTCTGCACGACCTTTCTGGATAGAAAAATCGCAAAAAAGTAAACTTCAGCAAACAAAAAGGCTATTTTTTATAAAAAATATAAAAAATTAAATACATTTGTACCATGAAGTTAAAAACATCTAATTATGTACAAGTAATTAGAAACAGTTGGATTTTTACAACAAGTCAAAGGGACGAAACACACGAATTAAACTCTTATATTTAAATAACCTTACATACAAGACTATGAGAAAAACTCTTATTTTTATTTTCATTTTCTTTACATGTTCTCTTTCGGCACAAAAACTCAAGGTTCATGCCGACGAGAAAGGAAAATGCGGTTACGCCAATGAGCAAGGCGAAGTGGTTATCAAGTGCAAGTACGATATTGCTTTTGAGTTCAAGGATGGAATGGCAAAAGTTGGCAAAGGTGACAAATTGGGTTTTATTGATTCGGAAGGCAAGGAAATACTGCCAGTAAAATACGAGGAGATAACTTTGTGGCGAGAAGGAATTTACCGCATAAAAACCGGCAAGAAATATGGTCTTTATTCAATAAAAGACGGCATTATCACAAAACCGCAATACAGTTGTATAAGCGACCTCAACAGATTCGGCAAAGCCATTATCACCAGTGGAGGTAATGTAAAAGGCAATAAGGTAATTAAAGCAAAGATTGGAATATTGAACTCCGATGGAAGCGTTGCTATCAAGCCTGCGTACGACAAGATCTCAGAGATAAAGAAGTTCAACAGGTTCTCAATAGAAGATATTGCCGGCGTATTAAGCGAGAATAAGGTTTATATCGGCAAGATGAGCAAGACAGAGGAGTCTGTTTATGAATATAAAGTTAAAAAGAACTTGGAAGTTCCTAGATACGGAATACTGCTAAGTGATACTTTGGAAACAGATGTCGAATACCTCTGTTGCTATAAAGGTGAAAAATCGGCTGTAGTCGGAAGCAATGGAAAAGCGATTACACCATTCTTCAAGGATTGCAAATTCACAATCCCATCATCTGGCATGTGCGGTTTCCGTTATGGCACAACAAAAGTAACAACAGGATATTACAATATAGAAACCAAAAAGAAGATTTTCTTAGGTAAGAACATCAAGATAAAGAAACAGATCCTGGCAGCAACACCTTTTACAGGTGACATAGCACTGGTAATGAAATCAGAAGACAATTCACCATTCGGATTATACTTCATAAACAAGAATGGTGAGCAAATTACAGAGGTTTTCCCGGTTGTCATGTATAAAGGCGGATACTGGATTGCATCAAGAATTGACGACGGTGCAACAGCACCAGCAAACTTGCCTGAAGGTATAAAAGCTGAAGATTACAAACTCTCAAGAGCCATGTTAGACCAAAACGGTAATTGGGTAATGAATTTCGGAGAGTACTGGAATATTCTTCCACACAATAGCGGAAAGTTATTTACGGTCATGACACACTCAGGAACATTAGGTGTCATAGATATAAACAAGAATACGGTCATACCATTTGAATATCACCAACTTGGAGAACCTATAAACGGTTGGTACTGGGCAAAGAACGACAAAAACAAGTGTGGTATTATAGACAAAAACAATAATGTCGTTCTGCCTTTTGAATATCACAATATATTCATGAATGAATCAAAGAACCCCACAAACATCTGGGTTCGTAAAGAAGAAAACGGTTTATGGAACAATTATGACCTTGCCAAAAAACAGATTGTTGGAGAAGGGGTTGTAAGTTCTGCTAACTTTGTAGGAGACTACGCGTGGGTAGTTCCTCAGAACCAGCAAATTACCAAAGACTTTGTATATAAAGCAATCTTGAGATTGTATCCAGGAAGAGCAGACAATGCTTTAGGCATACTTATTGACAAAGAAGGTAACCACAAAACAGTAATCCCTATGCCAGTGGAGTTGTTCCCCGATTTGGCAAAAAGGCTGAAAGCCAATGAGGATAAAATAAGACCAGTGCA
>JAZQBI010000011.1:0-9155 GCA_045545635.1 Clostridia bacterium
ATGGCTACGATCCGACTTGGATGATAGCGAAAGTATAAGAAACCAAAAACTTCTTTTAACAGAATACGCTATAGATCAAGGTTGGCAGATATATAAAATATATTGTGATGACGATTGGAGCGGAATGGATTCTAAAAGACCGCAATTTAATCAAATGATAAAAGACTGTGAAGATGGAAAAATCAATATCGTACTTTGTAAAACACAATCCAGATTCACAAGAGATGCCGAGCTTGTAGAAAAGTATATTCACAATAAATTTCTTGAGTGGGGGATACGTTTTGTTAGTATATTAGACCATTCGGATACAAGTGTAAGAGGTAATAAAAAAGCAAGACAGATAAATGGACTTATTAATGAATGGTATTGCGAAGATTTGTCCGAAAATATTCGCGAAGTGTTTCAGGCAAAAATGCGTAATGGCGAATATCTTGGAAGTTTTGCACCATATGGTTACATAAAAGATGGCAAAGAAATTATTATTGATGAATATGCAGCAAATGTAGTGAGAAAAATTTTTAAACTTTATCTTGAAGGTAATGGGACACACACAATAGCCCGGATATTATATGAAGAGGGATATGAAAAACCATCAGTTTATAAACAAAAAACACAAAACCTGAAATGGTACAGCCCGAATACCAATAATAGAGAGCTGTGGGGACACACCACAATAAACAGAATACTGCGAAACGAAGTTTATATAGGTACATTGTGTCAATCCAAAGAAACGACAGTGAGTTATAAAAATAAAAAGAGAGTCTACAAAAAACGAGATGAATGGATAGTTTTTGAAAACTTTCATGAGCCAATCATATCGAAAGAAACTTTTTATGCAGTACAAAAACTTCTTGATGCAAAAAGACAATCAGGAAAACGCAAGGGTGTATCTCATGTGCTTGCAGGCAAAATTCACTGTGCATGTTGTGGTGCCACGATGTTACTCAACGGTTCTTATAAAAAGACAAAATTTGGCAACAAATTGGTTCATCAAATATTCAAATGCAAAAATTTTTGTTTGAGTAATGGCAAACTGTGTGAATTTTCAAATAAGATTTTTTTTGATGATGTTTATCAAGCGGTGAGTCAAGAACTTATGTCAATAGTTTCATCATTTTTAGGCGATGATAAAAACAGGGAAAAGGTTGTAAAATCCCTGCAAGAATCCGAAAAAGAAAAAGATGAATTGGTTTGCTGTCAGCGGGAGACCGATTCACTAAAAAGAAGGATTGAAGAAAGAATCAATGCTATGTCACAGTTGTACCTTGATAAAGCATCGAATGTACTCTCAGAATCTCAATATAATACTTTGTTTTCTAAGTTTCAGGATGAAATTTGCTCTCTTCAAGAAAAATTAGAGACCGTAACGGATAAAGTAAATAAGCTAAATATTCAAAAACAAAATAAGTTTAATGTTGCAGAACTTGTTGAGAATTTCAGAGAGTACGGCAAATTAACTCACGAGGTATGTTCTAAGTATATTAATGATGTTCTAATTGGTACAGATGAAAACGGCAATAGAACTATTGAAGTTAAATGGAATATTTCGCAGTAAACATTATTTATGTAAAAAACAAGGTGCGATTTACTTGTTCATCCAACACATATTGCAGGAATCGTGGCGGCAGAGCGTAACGGTGTGGGATGTGTGGGAGTTGCACCAAAGGCAAAGCTATATATCGCAAAGGCATTCAAACCCGACGGAAAGACGGATTACACCGCAATAGAGAAAAGCATCCGATGGATGTGGGACAGAAATGTGGATGTAATAAATATGTCCTTTTCTTCCCAATATACATCACCTGCGTACCGTTCCATAATTCACGAAACCCATCGCAGGGGCATCAGTGTTATATGTGCCGCAGGCAATGAGGGGGTAATGGGAGAGAACACAATAGGGTATCCTGCCAATTACCCCGAGACCGTGGCGGTAAGTGCCGTGGATATCAATAAGAACATTGCCGATTTCAGCTCACGGGGGAAAGCGGCAGAAATCTGTGCCGCAGGAATAGATGTGTATTCCACATATCTTGACGGAGGATATGCAACCCTTAGCGGAACGTCTATGGCGTGTCCGGTTATTACCGGTGCGGTGGCACTTCTTATGGCGAAGGGATATATTCGCTACGGCAGACGCCTTACCCCTGAGGAAATAAGACTGCTCCTTAATATTTATACCGAAAAACCGGGCAGAGGCGGCAGGGACAAAAGCTACGGCTACGGTATATTTTCCTTTGGAAGAATAGCCTCCGAGGACTATATATACAGCAACATAATGCCCAAAAATAACAAAAGCGATATAGCCACGGCAATGATGATACTTGCTATGATGAAATGATATGGAGTTGTAAAAAATTCCTTTGAATTTTTTACAACTCCATATTGATTATAATAGTTTTTTCAGGTGGGTTTATACTTGTTTCTTGTTGCAATACCGCCTCTTATGTGCCTTTCTGCTTTGTTGGTATCCAGGAGCTTTTTTGCCTCTGCCGCAAGGGAGGGGTTTATTCTTGCGAGTCTTTCGCTTATATCTTTGTGCACGGTGCTTTTGGATATGCCGAATTTTTTTGCGGCACCTCTCACGGTGGAACGGTTTTCCACCATATATCTGCCGATAGTAACGGCTCTTTCCGATATGTAATCCTTCAACAAATTCACCCCTAAAAAGTGTGTTAGTTAATGATATGACAGGTAGGGGGAGAATATGTCACATTTAATTTTTTTGCACTGAACAAATGTACTCAAAATTACATATTTTATCTTTGTTAGTACCTTGTAAATGAACAATATATTAATCTATAATGTGTTTAGAATTACATATTGCAATTAATTTGAAATACGGAGGTTAGGTTATGGATATAGAGATTATTTCTTTACCGGGAGCCGGCAACTGCAATATCCCATTAAATAACTGGTTGTTTCACCTTGGAGATATACAGCCGCTGCGGGACAGACTTTGGCACTTTTCGTACAAAGCGGGAGGTTGGCTCGGAAATCCCTTTGAGGTATCGGAAGCTCTGAGCGAAAAATATGAGTGGAATCAGATAACAGTTCCGCACGACTGGATGACAGGGGTACCTATAGATGAGAATGCAAATCACGAAAATGGATTTAAACCCAGAGGAGATGCATGGTACTATACATCCTTTGACCTGCCCGAAGATGAAATAGAGGATGCATTTCTGGTATTTGAGGGTGTTATGGGGCAAACTAATGTCTATGTAAACGGTATTCTTGCCGGAAGAAATTTCAGCGGCTACAACAAATTCAGCCTTGATGTGGCAGATTATCTTGTTCCCGGCGGAAAAAATGAAATCGGAGTGTATGTTGACGGCAGACAGTGGGAAATGTACAAGTATGAGGGTGCCGGCATATACAGACCTGCACGGCTTATTTTCAGGGGAAAAACTCATATAGTTTCGGACAAGTGCTTTATCCGTGGCGAAAAGCCTGAAGGTAAGTGGTGTGTAAAAGCAGACCTTTGTGTTACCGAATCCGACGGAGTAAAAATTCACGCCGTACTTAAGGATGATAACGACAATGTGGTTGCTTCAACAAAGTCGGACAGCCTTTCCTTAAAAATGCCCATAGATAACCCGAAACTATGGTCTCCCGAAAATCCCTATCTCTACACGGCGGTTTATGAAGTGTACCGTGACGGCATTTTGCTTGACAGTATCACATCGTCCGTAGGCTTCAGAACGGTGGAGTGGGATCCGGACCGTGGTATGCTGCTGAACGGAAAGCTTTACAGAATCAAGGGCATTTGTTGCCATCAGGATCATGCAGGTGTGGGTATTGCAATGACGGACGAAATTCTGGAATACCGACTCAGAATACTAAAAGAAATGGGAGCTAACGCTTACAGATGTGCACACTATGATCAGGGCGAAAGATTACTGGAAATGTGCGACCGTATGGGATTTCTCATTATGGCGGAAAACAGACACCTTTCAGCTTCCGAGGAGGTTTTAGGACAACTGGAGGCTCTCGTATGTACCTCCCGTAACCATCCCTCGGTATTTATGTATAGTTTGTATAACGAAGAAACCTGGCATCGGGAAAACCGTGGTGTACGAATAGCACGGAAGATGAAAGACAAGGTATATAGTCTCGACAACACAAGAGCAGTTACCGGTGCCCTTGACGGCGGAACCCTCAATGACCATAACACGGCTTCTGTTCTGAATGTTATCGGTATGAATTACTTTATACGGGAGTATGACGAAACCCACAAAAGGTTTCCCGACAAGGTTATTATCGGTTCGGAAAACTGCCCCACATTTGCCACAAGGGGAGAGTATGTAACAGATAAAGAGGTTCCGGTTTATGCATCCTATGGGGATGATTTCCCCGGATTTTCGGAATCTATCAACGAAACAATGGAGGCTATGGATAGTATTCCATATGTGGGCGGATGCTTTGCCTGGGGTGGATTTGGCTACCGTGGTGAGCCAAACCCTCACAAGTGGCCCAGTTCTTTGTGTCACTGGGGCTTCAATGACTATTGCGGTTTTCCAAAGGATATAGCATATCTTCTCAAGGCGTGGTACTGCGATGAACCTGTTGTTCACCTTTTCCCCCATTGGAACTGGAAAAAAGGGGATAGTGTGAGGGTATGCACCTTTACCAATGGAGATAAGGCAGAGCTGTTTCTTAACGGCAAATCTCTTGGTATTAAGGATGTTGTCGGCAAAAAGGCAGACTGGAATGTTTCTTTTGAGATCGGAGAGCTTGAAGTAGTGGTCACCTTCGGTGACAAAAAAATCTCTGACAGAGTAATGACCGCAGGAGATGTCTCAGGACTTCACCTTGAGGATGTTACTCCCTATGACTCCGATTTGCATATTATAAATGTAAGTGCAGTTGACAGCAAAGGCGTTGTGGTGCCTCATTTTGATAAAACCGTCTGCTTCTGTTCTGATGATGGAGAAATCATCGGTGTTGGAAACGGTGATCCCAACAGCCACCACCTTGATTCCGACAACAATATTAAACTTTTCCACGGTTATGCACAGGTTATTATGAGGGGTAAGAGTCTCACGGCAAAATGTGAAGGACTGCCGGATGCGAAGCTACTGTAAATACAAAACTCACTGCAAAGTACAACGAGCGCCTTGCAGTGAGTTTTATTTTTTGAAAAAAGCTTAAAAATCCAAATACCTATTGAAATCACTCAGCTTTTGTAATATAATGTTATTTGTGAAAATTTTGGCTTTAGCAACTGCTTGAATGGGGGAATTCCAATGACAAAATCAAAAAAACAACTAAGTACCGCCAAAAGTCCTGCGATGCTTCTTATTCTTCTGTGCTGGCTTGTTTACAGCAGTTCCTATCTTGGCAAGGTAAACTATTCTGCCAACATTACACAGATTATAGATTTTTACGGTATCAGCAAATCACAGGCAGGTGTGGTGCCTACATTTTTCTTTTTTGCTTACGGTGTAGGACAGGTTTTCAACGGTCTTTTCTGCAAAAGGTATAATGTAAAATGGGTTGTATTTATTGCCCTTGTTATATCTTCTGCAATAAACCTTTTCATTGCGGTCAGCACGGGCTTTGCTATGATAAAATGGCTCTGGCTTATTAACGGCTTTGTGCTCTCTATGCTCTGGCCTACGATGGTGCGACTTCTTTCTGACTCACTGCCTCGAAAGAGTCTGGGAGCATCCAGTGTCATTATGGGTACCACTGTTGCAGTGGGAACTCTTCTGGTGTACGGGTTAAGCTCCGTTTATGCGGCATTTGGCAGCTTTAAGCTGGCATTTTACACTGCATCTGTACTGGTGCTTGCTGTTGCTTTTTTGTGGATTATTGCATACAAAAAGACAGTTTCCGCCGCCAAACAGGAAAAGCTGGAGGAATCTCCTGATGCAGAGAACGGAAGTTCTATTGAAAATCAGACAAATCCCGCCACAGGCAAAAACCTTTTCTATGCTACAATATGTATACTCTGCTTCTGTGCAGTGGGAGTAAATCTCATAAAAGACGGGCTTACTACCTGGGTGCCGTCCATTCTTAAGGATGAGTTCAATATGAGCGATTCCCTTTCTATCCTGCTTACTTTGCTGCTTCCGGTTCTTGCAATATTCGGAAATGCCTATGCACTCTCTGTACATAAAAAAATCCCTGATTATGTCAATCACTGTGGTCTGTTTTTTGCCATTATGGCAGTAATCACAGGTGTTATTATAGGAAGTCTTTCGCTCAGGATAGTGTCTTTTATGTTACTGGGACTTATTGTGGTAAACTTTCTTGCATCCAGTCTCAACAGTCTTATTACAAGCATCTTTCCTATTTTTATGCGTGGAAAGGTCAACTCGGGTAAATATGCCGGAATTCTCAACGGCTTCTGCTATCTGGGAAGCACAATAAGCTCGTACGGTCTCGGAGTTATAGCAGACAATTTCGGATGGATTGCGGTTTTCTATACACTAATAGGCTTTTCGGTAGTGGTATGTGTCGTATGGTCTGTATATTATTTTGTAAAAAACAAAAAATAAGCTGTAAGGATGTGTAGATATGAATAACGAATTTCAGGATTATGCATTGAAAAATAAGGAACTGATGCTGGAAATGCTAAAAGAGCTTTGCCGTATTCCGGCACCTTCCCATCATGAGGAGAAGAGAGCACAATATTGCAAAGAGCGTCTTGAATCCTTTGGGGCGGAGGGTGTATACATAGACGAAGCATTAAATGTGGTGTTTCCTCTTGGCTGCGACGGAAGTGACGAGATTGTGGTATTTGAGGCTCACACAGATACTGTTTTTCCCGATACAGAGCCTATGCCCTATGTTGATGACGGTATAAATATTCACTGCCCCGGTGTTTCCGATGATACCGCAGGTGTAGTTGTGATAATGACTATGGCGAAGTACTTTCTGGAAAATGGCATAGTTCCGCCAAAGGGGATTCTTCTTGTGTGTAATTCCTGCGAAGAAGGACTTGGAAACCTCAAGGGAACGAGACAGATTTTTAAGGATTACGAGGGCAGAATAAAGAAGTTTATTACTCTTGACGGTGGTCTTAACAGAGTGGCAGACCGCTGCGTAGGCTCTCACCGTTACAAGGTGGAGGTTACCACTGCCGGAGGTCATTCATATTCGGCATTCGGGAATAAAAATGCTCTTGCCTGCCTTGCGGATATAATTTCCGACATATACAAGATAGCCGTTCCCCATAAGCCCGACACCAAAACCACATATAATGTTGGCATTGTGGAGGGCGGTACTTCGGTAAATACAATTGCCCAGAGTGCATCCATGCTTTGCGAATACCGTTCCGATGACAGCGAATGTCTCGGATTTATGGAAAATAAATTCACAGAGATTTTTGAAAAAGCGCGAAAAGAAGATGTGGATGTTAGGGTAACTCTTGTGGGAGAGAGACCTTGCGGTATTGTGCCTGCGGAGATTATAGAAGAATTCAAAGCTGAGATAGTTCCTGCAATAGAGGAAATAATAGGCGAACCTGTAATGTATGCTTCCTCATCCACAGATTGCAACATTCCGCTTTCTTTGGGTGTTCCTGCACTTTGTCTGGGTTCAAATTATTTCAAGGGAATCCATACCCGTGAGGAATATATGGAAAAGGAATCAATCGTAAAAGGAATAGAGCTTGCCCTTAAGGTAGCATCAATAATAGCATTTTAGAGGTGACAAAAATGAGAAAGACAAAAATAGTTTGTACAATAGGCCCTGCCAGTGAAAGCGAGGAAATCCTCAAGGGACTTTGCAATGCAGGAATGAATGTGGCGAGACTGAATTTTTCCCACAGCACATACGATGAACATTTAAAAAGAATAGAGGCAATAAAAAAGGTCCGTTCCGAGCTTGGAATGCCTATTGCAATTATGCTTGATACAAAAGGCCCCGAGTACAGAATAAAAACCTTCCGTGACGGCAAAATTACACTGGATGACGGTGATAATTTTACCTTTACCACCGACGATATAGTCGGAGATGAAACCTCGGTTTCCGTAAGTTACAAGGGGTTTGCCGATGAGGTTTTCCCCGGTGATACCATACTTCTCAACAACGGTCTTTTGTCTTTTGAGGTAATATCGGTGTCAAAACCGGAGGTTCTTTGCAGAGTAGTTTGCGGCGGTGAGCTTTCCGACAGGAAAAGCATGAGCTTCCCCGGAAAGGTTATGAAGCAGGAATACCTTTCCGATGTGGATAAGGCAGATATAAAATTTGGTGTGGAAAACGGTGTTGACTACATTGCATGCTCCTTTGTTTCCGGAAAACAGGATATGATTGATGTAAAAAATTATCTTGATGAAATCGGTGCAAGTGATATTGAGCTTATTGCCAAGATAGAAAATCAGGCTGGCGTAGATAACATTGAGGAAATATGTGCTCACTGCGATGGTGTCATGGTTGCAAGGGGCGACATGGGTGTGGAAGTGGCTTTTGAACAGCTTCCGAACATTCAGAAAAAGCTTATAACCAAGTGCAGACTCCTTGGAAAACGGGTGATAACAGCAACCGAAATGCTGGAATCTATGATAAATAACCCCAGACCTACCAGGGCGGAAATCTCCGATGTTGCCAATGCGGTTTACGACGGTACAAGTGCAATTATGCTGTCGGGTGAAACCGCCGCAGGAAAGTATCCTGTTGAGGCAGTACGCACAATGGCAAAGATTGCAAAAACAACTGAGGAGAGCATACACTATTCCAAGAGATTCTATAACTCGGAGTTTAAGATAAAAAATACTGTGGATGCCATATCCCACGCAACCTGCGGAATGGCGATAGATATAGATGCAAAAGCGATTATTGCCTGCTCTCTTTCGGGTATGACGGCAAGAATGGTTTCCAGATTCCGTTCACCTGTGGATATCATAGGACTTACCACAGATGAAAAAACATGGCGGAGACTTGCCCTTTCCTGGGGAGTAATTCCTGCCATGTGTGAAAAGTTTGCTTCTACGGATGTGCTTTTTTATATGGCTCGCAAAATTGCGGAAGAAAAACTTTCTCTGCAAAAAGGGGACAAGCTTGTTATAACAGGCGGTGCCATGACGGGAGAATCGGGCAATACAAATCTTATTAAAATTGAAGAAATATAATAATATGAAAAAAAGATTCAAAATACTACCGGCTATACTCATATTTCTGTTTTTATCATTTGTGACAAGCCTGATATA
>JAZQBI010000012.1:0-7134 GCA_045545635.1 Clostridia bacterium
CCACACGCCTCTTAATGATACTACGCATCACCTCATAGATGAAAACAGACTTTCTCTTATGAAAAAAGGTGTGATTATAGTAAATGCCGCAAGAGGTGCAGTTACGGATGAGGAAGCTGTAGCAAAAGCCGTAGAGAATGGTATCATAGGCGCATTTGGTACAGATGTGTATTCCGTAGAGCCTATGCCGGAAACACACCCACTCTACAGAATAAGACAGTACCCAAATGTTATCCTCACACCCCATACAGCTTGGGGTGCCAAGGAGTCGAGGGAAAGATGCATATATGAGGTTTCTCTAAATATCAAAGCATTTTTTGAGGGTGAAATACGAAACAGAGTGGATATATTTATATAAAAGGGTGATAAAAATTGAAAAAACCAAAATCCCTGTGTCTCATTTTGCTATGCACAATAATCACTTTATGTTCATGTGTGCACTCCGATGCCGATGACCGTGATATTGTGGTCAGCCTCACACTGGATAATCCCATAATGCAGGTAAACGGCGAGGACACCGAGATTGATCCGGGCAG
This sequence comes from Clostridia bacterium, assembly GCA_045545635.1. Classification (GTDB taxonomy): domain Bacteria; phylum Bacillota; class Clostridia; order UMGS1810; family UMGS1810; genus RGIG8748. Next base: position 537 of record JAZQBI010000012.1, read on the forward strand.
AGGTACAGCTCCCGTGGCGATAAACGGCAGAACCCTTGTCCCCATAAGAGCCATAATCGAAGCCTTTGGCGGCAAAGCTGACTGGAAGTCGGCTACAAGCACAGTAGTGCTTACTATGGAAGATGATATTCTGGAGTTAAAGCCGGGCAGTACCACGGCATATCTCAATAACTCAGAATATCATATGGATGTTGCTCCCACGGTAATAAAGGAGCGTACAATGCTTTCCATTCGCTTTGTAGCGGAGAGCTTTAATCTTGGTGTTGCATGGGATGATGATACCAAAACCGTGTACATAGTAAAGAATGGTTTTGATGACGATGAATACCGCATGCTCAAGGGGATGATTCCCGATTATGACGGAGATCCCTATGTTTACATCAATGACAATGATCCTTTCTTCAAGGATTACGAGATAATCCCTGCTTCCTTTGAGTACTACAGTGAGCTTGACTATCTTGGCAGATGTGATGTATGCATAGCATCGGTTGCCGAGGATATAATGCCCACGGAAGAAAGAGGGAGCATATCTTCTGTCAAACCCACCGGATGGATAAACAAATCCTATGACATTGTACCCGGCAGATATCTCTACAACAGATGCCACCTCATCGGATATCAGTTAACGGGCGAGAATGCCAATGAGCGTAACCTTGTAACGGGAACAAGATACCTCAATATAGAAGGTATGCTGCCCTTTGAAAATATGGTAGATGACTACATAGACGAAACGGGAAACCATGTGATGTACCGTGTTACCCCTGTGTTTTCGAAAAGTAATCTTGTGGCAGAGGGTGTGCTTATGGAGGCATACTCCGTAGAGGATGAAGGCTCCGGCATATCTTACTGCGTGTATTGCTACAATGTTCAGCCGGGAATAGATATAGATTACACAAATGGCGAAAGCTATCTCATCAGTGAAATCATCGAGAAAGAAGAGAATGTAACAGAGATAACTGTATACAGAACCCCATCAGGGAAAAAATATCATCTTGACTCTGCCTGCGGTGGTGTTAATTCATACAAAATAACCCTCTCTGAGGCAAAAAATGATAACCTAACTCCCTGCAAAAAATGTGCTCATTAAAAATAGTGAATAAAGTTGACTCTCTATGAACTGTATTTTGTGTAGAGAGTCAGCTTTTCTTTTTTGTACAAATCCAACAAAAATAAAAAATTCCGCTAAAAAATGTAAAAAATTTAATAAAACCCTTTCTATTTGCAAAGTTTTGTAGTATAATGTTTTATGGTAAAATAGATTAAGTGTTTGTAAAATTACTTTGACTGAATTTTAATTACAAGGAGGGTGAACGATAATGGCAAAATCCAATTTTGAAATACTGGCTCCTGCCGGTTCACCCGAGACCTTTGTATGTGCCATAAATAACGGTGCCGATGCAGTGTATATCGGCGGCAAGAGCTTTAGTGCAAGAAAGAATGCCGCCAACTTTTCAAACGAAGATATAGCCGAGGCAGTACGCTATGCCCATCTTTACGGCAGAAAGGTCTATGTTACCGTAAACACGTTGGTATCCGACGGAGAGTTTCAAGGGTTATATGAATTCATAGATTTTCTTTACCGCACAGGGGTGGATGCCCTTATTATTCAGGACCTTGGTATTGCACACATGGTAAGACGGAGTTTCCCTGATTTTCCTATTCACGCCAGCACACAGATGACAATTCACAATTTGCAGGGAGCACTTTTTGCAAAGAAAATGGGATTTTCCCGTGTGGTGTTATCCAGAGAGCTTAGCTTTGAGGAAATTAAAAATATTTCAAATAATACCGATATAGAGCTTGAGGTTTTTGTTCACGGTGCACTTTGTATGTGTTACAGCGGTCAGTGTCTTATGAGCAGCTTCATCGGTGCCAGAAGCGGTAACCGCGGCGATTGTGCTCAGCCCTGCCGACTTCCCTATACACTCCTTGACAAAAACGGAAAAGCTGTTTCCGAAAAAAATAAGTATCTTTTAAGTCTCAAGGATCTTTGTCTTGCAGATGAGATGGACTCCTTAAGGGATGCCGGAGTTAAATCCCTCAAGATAGAGGGAAGAATGAAAAGCAGTGAGTATGTATCACTTGCAGTTCATACCTATGATAAGTACCGTGATGGCGGAAAGGTGTCCCGTAAGGATTATGCCGCACTGGAGAATATTTTCAGCAGAAGCGGATTTACCAAAGGCTATCTTTTTGGAAAAACCGGAAGAGATATGCTTAACTACAATTCCGACAACGATAAGGTTTACAACAATATCAGCTCCGATGTGCATAAGCTTGCGGAGAATCTTATGGAAACAAAACCTGATCCCATACCCTTTGATGCCCATGCACATTTAGAATACGGAAAGCCTCTTATGCTTACCGTAACTTCGGGGAATAACAGCGTTTTTGTGAAGGGAACTGTACCCGGCGAAAAGGCAATATCTTCGCCCCTTACAGAGGAACGCCTTAATGCACAGATATCCAAAAGCGGTTCTACTGCCTTTGTTGCAGGTGATATAACCTCGCAGGTAGATGACGGAGTTATCATTCCCATAAAGGAAGTCAACAATTTACGCAGGCAGGCTCTGGAACTTCTTGCCGAAAAAATACGAGGTACAAAAGAAAGAAGCACACCCCATACTTTGCCCGCTGTTTCCAAAAAGAAACCGCTTAGTGCAAAGGGAATTTTCACAGCAGAGATTAAAACTCTTAATCAGGCAAAAGCTGCCGCAGAAGCAGGATTTGAAAGAATCCTTGTTCCATACAGTCTTTATTCTTCGGACAGGGAAGCATTTGATTGCCTTGGAGCAGAGGTTGCAGTAATTCTTCCAAGCATTATGAGGGACAACCTTTCGTTTGACGAAGATATCCTGCCCCATAATGTATATTTAACAAATGTATCGCAGTTTTCCATTTGTGATGGTAAAAAAATCCATGCTGATTTTACGGTAAATGCTTTCAATTCCCAAACTTTGGAGTTTCTGAAGGGTACAGGAGCTTCTTCGGTTTGTATATCACCGGAGGTTAACCTTAATTCCTTTAACAAACTTTCCTGCGACATCCCGAGGGAGCTTGTTGTTTACGGCAGAATACCTGTTATGACAGTGCAGAACTGTGTGGTAAAATCCGCATATGGTCACTGCGGATGCGGTGATTCACACTATCTTTTGAGGGATAGAAAAGGAATGGAGTTTCCTCTTTTTGCAAACAAGGGGGCTTGCACAAATACCATATATAACTGCAAACCTATATATATGGCGGACAGGTTAAAGGAAATTAATATGACTTCGGTGGAAAGCCTGCGATTTATATTTACCGTGGAATCACCGGAGGAAATAAAGACAGTTTACCGTATGTACAAGGACGGTGCCAAGGCGGATTTCGATTTTACCAGAGGACATTATTTCCGGGGAGTATAACAATATGAATCAAATAGAAGTAAAAATCAAGTTTTTGGATAATAATACAGAAAAAAAGATACCTTTTTATGCCACACCCGGCTCTGCCGGAATGGATCTCACCGCTTGTATAGAAGAGGATATCGTCATAGAGCCTCTTGAACGCAAGCTTATTCCCACAGGTATTTCCATTTTGCTTCCTGATGCGGAGCACGGAGCTTTTATCTTTGCCAGAAGCGGACTTGCAATAAAACAGGGGATAACACTTGCAAACAGTGTGGGAGTGGTAGACAGCGACTACACCGGAGAAATCAAGGTGGGACTTATTAATTTAAGCAGAGAGCCATATACTCTGAGGAAAGGCGAAAGGATAGCCCAGATGGTTATACTTCCTGTAAATCAGGCGGTTTTCACTGTAGCGGATGAGCTGGAAAAAACACAGAGAGGAAGTGGAGGTTTCGGCTCCACGGGTGCATTTTGATGAGAAAAAAAGTGCTTGCTTCCAAATCTCCCCGAAGACGGGAAATACTGGAAAATATCGGACTTAAATTTGACATAGTAATATGCGATACTGATGAATCTCAGGTGTCAAAGGAGCTTGAACCTCAGCTTTATGTAAGGGAGCTTTCCCTCATAAAAGCGCTTGCGGCGGCAAGACTCTGTGACAAGCACGCATTTGTTATAGGTGCGGACACAGTTGTTGCATACGACGGTGAAATACTCGGTAAACCCAAGGACCGTGAGGAAGCCAAACATATGCTGAAAAAGCTTTCGGGAAAAACTCACTATGTCTATACGGGGATAACAGTAGTTGACACCGATGATATGCATACTGTATCAGAATATGAAAAAACATCGGTGGAATTTCGCGAAATCACAGACAGAGAGATAGAATATTACCTTGATAATTTTGAAGTTACGGACAAAGCAGGAGCTTATGCTATTCAGGAATATGCAGGAACTTTTGTACGCAAAATAGAAGGGGACTACTTCAACATTGTAGGACTTCCCATTTGCAGACTTTGTACCCTTGTTTCAAAAGAATACGGAGAGGATTTGATATAATGGCAAAAAGAGATATAGGAATAGATTTGGGAACTGCCAACACACTTGTGTATCTCAAATCAAAGGGAATTGTAATAAATGAGCCCAGTGTTGTTGCTATAAATAAGGATACCGGCGAGGTTGTGGCAGTGGGTACGGAGGCCAAACAGATGCTTGGCAGAACACCGGAAAATATTGTTGCAATAAGACCTCTCAAAGACGGTGTTATTGCCGATTTTGATGTAACACAGGTAATGCTCCGTTATTTTATAAACAGAGCATTGGAAAAATCAGGTTTTTCCCGTCCAAGGGTTGTTATTTGCGTTCCCTCGGGAGTAACTGATGTGGAGAAAATGGCAATCGAAGAGGCAACCGTTCAAGCAGGTGCAAGAGAAGCATACCTCATAGAGGAACCCATGGCGGCGGCATTCGGTGCCAGCCTTCCTGTTGAAGAGGCAACCGGAAGTATGATATGCGATATCGGCGGCGGAACAAGTGAGGTTGCCGTTATTTCCCTTGGAGGAATAGTAAACAGCAAGACACTTAGAATGGCAGGGGACACTATGAACGAAGCTATAGTAAACTACGTCCGCAGGGAATATAATGTCCTTATTGGTGAGCCTACGGCAGAACGCATCAAAATAGAAATCGGTTCAGCCTGCCCCATGGAAGAGGAAACATTTTATGAGGTATGCGGAAGAGACCTTGCTACGGGACTTCCCAGATATGTCAATGTGACATCTGCAGATGTGAGAGAAGCCATAAGCGAGTGTATTAATGCAATAGTAGGTGCAATCAAGCTCACATTGGAAAATACTCCGCCTGAGCTTTCTGCAGACATAATAGACAGAGGAATAGTGCTTACCGGAGGCGGTGCTCTCATACGGGGACTTGGCAACGTGATAAAAAGAGAAACCGGAATGGAAGTAAGCATTGCCGAAAAGCCGCTGGAAAGTGTAGTGGCAGGTGCCGGACTTGTAATAAACGAACTGGAAAGCCTTGGTAGTCTGGTTAAGTAGTTGCTTAAGTAGAAAGGAAAGTAATTTATGTACTTTTTTCATAAAAACAAACTCAAAATAATGCTGATTTCCGCAACCGTAATCCTTGCGGTATTTATAATCACGGGAATATCCTTTGAGCATAACGGACTTCTTGGCAAGGAAGTCTTGGGTGCCGCATCAAAACCCGTCCAGACTGCCGTTACAAAGGGTAGTAATTCCGTAAGCGGCTTTTTTGGATATCTCACATCCATGAAGGGATACGAAAAAGAAAATGAAAAGCTCAGGGAGAGAATAGCCGCACTTGAGGAAGAACTGAGAAAAACCGATAACCTCAAGGAAGAAAATGAGCGTCTTAGAAAAATGCTTGAACTTCAAACAGGTGACAGAGAATACAAGACCGTAAATGCAGATATTATAGCATTTTCTATGGACAACCTTTCCAAAACGTACACCGTAAATAAGGGGATGAAGCACGGAATCACCAAAAACTGTGCTGTAATGACTCCCTACGGACTTGTGGGCTATGTTTCCGAAGTGGGAAGAGGCTGGGCAAAAATCTGTCCCGTAATTGATACCGGAGTATCTGTAAGTGCAACCGTTCCCAGAATAGCCAATACTGCAATTGTGGGCGGAGATATGAATCTCATAAAAGAAGGCCTCTGCAAAATGACCTACGTATCCAAGGATGCCGGAATAGAAATAGGAGATTATATAGAGACCTCCGGTGCCGGCGGAATAATTCCTGCAGGAATATATATAGGCAAGGTTACTGAGGTAAGAAATGATGTTACCGGAGTTTCTCAGGAAGCAATTATCAAGCCCGGTGTGGATTTCTCCAATCTCAAAGAGGTTATGATTATTGTAGAATAGATTTAAGCACACGGGAGTCGAACACCGCATGGTTTTAAAATGTCAAATTTGTCTGATACCGCATAAAATCTCTTGAAAATACATCAAGTATTCCCTGCGGGATTTTACTTATCTCAGCCAAATTTGTCTGTTTTAAAACTCTTCGACCTTAAATGCATAAAATTTAGTGCGATTTTTATGCGGAGGACGAAGTAAGGCTGACGCCTTGCGAGGACGACAAATGAAAAGTGTGCAAATTTTAAAAATTTAAGGCATACGGGGTTCGGCTCCCGTGTGCTTAAGGAGGAGTTTAGTATGAAA
>JAZQBI010000013.1:0-3751 GCA_045545635.1 Clostridia bacterium
CGGTTTTTTTGGCTGTCAGAAGACCTTTGGAAGAAACGCTTATTACAGATTTCTTATTGGAGCTGTATTTTGCTTTTGAGAATAAAGTTACAGTTCCGTATGTGTCTCCGTCACCGATGTAGGCATAATCACCAACATAGAATTTAGCACCTTTTTCAATCTGAATCGGTTTTCCTTCATGTCTGCTTACATCATAAAACCAGGAAAGGTAAACTTCTTCAGATGCAGATACTTCCTGCGATGTCATAGGAAGTACAGATACGATGGTAGGTAAAACCAACATAATGCACATAAAAATCGCAAGTCTGATTTTGTTGTTTTGTTTCATAAAATGCCCTCCTTTTTTTATATTTCATGCTATAATTTAGTATATATTTTCGACATAATAAAGTCAACGTGTATACAATTTAAAAAAAGGAGCTATTTATGATGAAAAAGAGGATAGCAGGATGGATGTTTATGTTTTGCGTGGTTATGGGACTTTGCATGGTTGATGTAGCTGCGCAGGATGATGTACGACGGGGTTATATTTTTGAAAATAACCAATGGGTACAGATTCCCACATACACAGTGGGCGATGGACAGGTGTTGCAGGAAACTGCAGTAAGTGTTTCCGTCAACAGCGTTTCGGAAAACAGTACAAAGGCGACTGTTAACCAGTGCGGAGAAACCCTTTATTGGAATTTGGATGCAAAGGGCGTGATGACCATATCCGGAACGGGAGAAATGTGGGATTTCATAAATGATCCGAATTATTATGTGTATCACGAATGTCCGTGGGAGAGCCGGAAAGCGGAAATTAAGAGTGTAAGATTTGAATCCGGAATTACCTATATCGGTGCCGGTGCATTTATGGGTTGTGAGAATTTAAAAAACGTAACTTTTGCGGATACAATAGAAGTCATTGGATTTGTTGCATTTTGGAATTGTAAAAATTTGGGAGATTTTGTATTACCTGCAGGACTGAAGACTTTAGGTCAGCAGTGTTTTGATGGGTGTGAGACAATTACAAAAGTAGTAATCCCAGATACTGTTAATTTTTTGGATGGTCAGATTTTTAACATGGCTTCATCTTTGAAGGAACTCTATATTGGCGGAAATTTGGATGCACCGGGATATATATATGCGGAAGACTGTATCGGAGAGTGTATTTCCTTAGAGGAAATTAAAGTGTCCGCAAACAATATTGCACTTACGGCAATGGATGGTATTTTATATTCAAAAGATAAAGCGTTGATGGTGCAGTATCCGGCTGGAAAAAAAGATAAAAAAGTAGTTTTACCGCTTACCTTGAAACGAGTGGGACAATTTACAGCAGACGGAGCACTGTATTTGGAAGAAGTAGTATTTCCGGAAGGATTGGTGGAAGTCGGAACATGTGCGTTTCGAAGGAACCCGAAATTAAAGTATTTATCTTATCCGTTTACCGTAAAATTTGTGGAAGATATGAATGGGAATGACTGTAAAGAGATTGTTTATATTGAAAATAAGTCGGAGACAGTGATTCCTTTACCGAGCGGAAATGCATCTGTATGGGTGGATGAGAATGATAAGGTTCTTGAGGAAATGGGAAAAGGAATTGCCTATAAAAAAGGTGTGGTAAGCCGAGTATATCTGAAAAAAGAGAAATATATTATGGGTGTCGGGGAACAAATGCTTCTTCCTCTTACGGAGATGGAATATTGGAATGATGAAGTAAAGGAAAGCAGAGAGGATTTAATTTATAAATCATCGAATTCCCGTGTGGTGTCGGTAAGCAAAGACGGAACACTTACAGCAAAGAAAACCGGAACGGTAACGATAACGATTGACAGACGTTACACCAATTCGGGAATTATTGAGTCAATTGTTGATACATGTAAGATTGTTGTTAAGAAAAATATTGCCGATGCGAAAGTGACCGGTGTAAAAAATCAGATATATACCGGGAAAGCCTATAAACCGGTTGTGAAGGTAACACTGGATAAAAAGACCTTGAAAAAGGGAAAGGATTATACAGTTTCTTATAAAAACAATAAAAATATCGGAACTGCTACTGTAGTGATTAAGGGAAAAGGCTCTTATGCGGGGAAAGTGGAAAAAACCTTCAAGATAACTGTAAGGAAGGGCTCAGTTTATACTATTGACAAGGTTACTTATAAGATTACAAATAAAAAGATAAACGGCAAAGGAACAGTAACTTTAACGGGAGTAACAAATCCATCTGCTGTCAAGAAACTTACGATTGGAAGTACAGTGAAAATCGGTGGTGTCGAGTTTAAGATTACAGCAATAGGAGTTGCGGCCCTCAAGAATTGTAAGAAGCTTTTGAAGGTGGAAATTGGAGAAAATGTTAAGAAAATTGAAAAACAAGCTTTCCAGGGAAGCAAGAAGTTAAAGACAATTGTTGTGAAATCAGAAAAACTTACAAGCATTGGAGCGAACGCTATCAGCGGTATCCATGCAAAAGCTCAGATTCAGGTACCTGCAGCAAAGGTTAAGGCTTATAAAAAGCTATTGAAAAAGAGTGTAGGATTTAAGAAGACCATGAAAGTAGTCGGAAAGTAAGGCATAAAAAATCGCCCCATTGATGGGGCGATTTTGTTGTATAATATGAATATTAAAGATTAACTTCGTCTTTCAGCCATGCTAAAGCTTCATCTAAAGTTACGAAATGTCCCTCTAAAATACCGGTTTTGGAACGCTCGGTATTTTTTTTGGCCTGAATTTTTAACATAACCGAATCGCCTTCAACAAAGGCAAATGCTTTGCATCCGTTTTCTACGAAAGCTTTTGTCATGTTGGCAAGTTGTGTACCCTCGTGAGGTGTCACAGGGTCCATATTCGTACAGTCGGCAATGTATGCCCATCCGCTACTTTTCCATGCATCTGCTTCTTCAAGAACTGTATCGCAGAGCCATACCAACTCGTCAATATTGGTTTTTCCGTTTCCGGCAGAGTAAACAATCTGTCTGCCTGATACAGGGTAAACTGTTTGTGCACCGTTTTGTTTTGCCATAGTGTGTTCCTCCTTGTTCTAAGATTGTGTAATATCACTAAAAAATTTACAAAATTATAACAATTATTATACAGTTTCCATGATATAATGTCAATGTAAGGGGAAAGAAACTTGAGGAAAGAAGGGAAGAATTTATGACAAGAATTAACATAGCGAAAATCATGATTCCAAAGCCGATGACGAGGGTTTTGCATGCAAAAGATACCGTGCGTCAGGCACTGGAGACGATGGAGAATCATGGGTATACTGCGATTCCTGTTTTGGATGAGGAGGAAAGATACATAGGTTGTGTGACGGAAGGAGATTTCCTGCGCCATATCATTCGTGTCGGGAATGCTGACAAGAAGGCTCACGAGCAGTTTTTTGTCGGAGAATTGGTGAGAGAAGGTTTTTGTGAGGCAATCGATATTGCAGAAACAGCGGAAGAGGTAATCCGTGTGATTTTAAATCAGAACTTTATTCCGGTTGTTGATGACAGGAATGTATTCTGCGGAATTGTTACGCGTAAAGGTGTGATACAGGAACTGGCGGAAGAGATATAGGCGTTGAGTTATCCGCAGGGGATTTTGGAGATGGTATATCAGATAGAATTCCGGATTTGACCGGGACAAAAGTTTATAATTCCGATTTTTCTTTGGTTTTGTAAAAAAGTCGGATTCAAAGCAAGCATTTTATCCGATTTATGGAGAAAGTCACATTAAAATCGGGGGACAAAAATATTAGTCCCCCGATTTTTTCTTGTTATGAGATATT
>JAZQBI010000014.1:0-33351 GCA_045545635.1 Clostridia bacterium
AAAAGAACAAAAACAACAAGTCCCGATTACATATGGTTTTAAAATTGGTGTTTGCCTCCGGAGAAACCATAAAAAACCTGTATCCCAAGGCAAGGAAGCATCCGGTTTTAATTCTGTATTATTCTGTAGTAAGATGGTGCAGGATAATATTTAAAGACCGCATGAAAAAGCAGGCAGGAATGATTAAAGCAATCAATTCTATATCAGATGATAAACAGAATAACATAAAGAGCTTTATGAAAGAGATTGGACTTGGTGAACAGTATGACGAACAACAACCTCGAAATTGAAAAGAAATTCCTCATACAATATCCCGACACGGATTACCTCAAGACTATTTCCGACTACACAGAAATTGAGCAGATATACTTAAAAAGCGAAAAAGGCATATCTGAGCGTATACGCAAAAGGGGAAGAGACGGGGAGTATCTGTACTACCATACCATCAAAAAACCTCTTACGGATATGACACGGATTGAAGAGGAGAGGGTTATCTCTCTTTCCGAATATGAGGAGCTCAAAAAAAGGGCAGACAAGAGATTTAATATCATATATAAAACCCGATACTGTGTAGCCTATGGAGGACATATTATGGAGATAGATGTTTTCCCGTTCTGGCACAGACAGGCGTTTCTGGAGGTGGAATTGTCAAGTGAGGCTGAAGAGTTTGCTATCCCGGAATTTCTTCATATAATCCGCGATGTTACAGAGGATAAGCACTATACAAACCATTCTCTTGCATATGTTATCCCCGAAGAAGACAATTAAGGCATCCATGTGATGCCTTATTTTATACCCAAAATATGTAAAAATTCTACAAAAAACTATTGAAATCCACAAAATATTGTGGTAAAATTCTATTAACTAATAAAATTCCGGAGGGGATAAAAATGAAATTGATTTACAATGTCAACGACAAACCGAAGTTTGGTCAGCTCCTTATTTTCGGTTTGCAACAGCTTCTCGCCATTATGACCGCTACACTTGTTGTTCCGGTTATTATCGGCAATGGTATGAGTTCCGCGGCAGCACTCTTTGGTGCAGGTCTTGGAACTCTTGTTTATGTGCTTTTCACTCAGAGGAAAAGCCCTGTGTTCTTAGGTTCATCCTTTGCATTCATAGGCTCTATGTTTGCCGCATTTGCAGGCGGTGTATCTATGTCGCTTGGCTATCTTGGTCTCATTATCGGTGCTATATTTGCAGGTCTTGTGTATGTAGTTATTGCCATTGTTGTTAAGGCAGTTGGCGTTAACTGGATAAACAAGCTTATGCCCGCATGTGTTATCGGACCTACAGTTGCTATCATCGGTCTCTCCCTTGCAGGTAATGCAATAGGAGATATGAGCGAGGGAAGCATCCCTGAGGTTGCAACATCTCCAATCGTTACAGTACTCTGCGGCTTAATTACTCTTATTATAACAATCATTTGCTCCACCTACGGTAAGAAAACAGCAAAGCTCATTCCCTTTATCTGGGGTATTCTGGGTGGATATGCAGCATCAGCTATATTTACAGCTATCGGCTTCGCTGCAAATATTGATGCATTCAAGGTTCTCAACACTGCTCCCTTCGCGGCTCTTGTTGCAGACGGCGTTACACTCAAAACCTTCCTTTCTGTTCCCGACTTCACATTCCTTACAGCTTTCAAGGGTATGGGCGAATTAAACGGTGCCTATGTGGGAACAATTGCAGTTGCATATATTCCTGTTGCATTTGTTGTGTTTGCAGAGCATATCGCAGACCACAAGAACATTTCTTCTATTATAGAAAAAGACCTTCTCGTAGAACCCGGTCTCCACAGAACACTTCTTGGCGACGGTATCGGTTCTATCGTGGGTGCATTCTTTGGCGGCTGCCCCAACACCACATATGGCGAATCCGTAGGTTGTGTAGCTATCACCAAAAATGCTTCCGTATATACAATCATTACTGCAGCAATACTTGCAATAATTATATCTTTTGTATCACCTTTTATTGCTTTTGTTAACTCCATACCTTCCTGCGTAATGGGTGGCGTATGTATGGCACTCTATGGCTTTATTGCAGTGTCCGGTCTCAAGATGGTTCAGGCAGTGGATCTCAACCAGAACAAGAACCTCTTTGTTGTGTCTTCCATCCTCATTGCAGGTATAGGCGGTCTTACACTCACATTCGGCAAGGTAACCATTACCTCAGTTGCATGTGCACTTATCCTCGGTATTATTGTTAACTGTGTAGTTTCAAAGGCAAAGGAAGAGTAAGGAGTAAACACAATGAATAATGTCACAATTTTTGATCATCCTTTAATTCAGCACAAGACAACAATCCTGAGACAGAAGTCCACTCCCAACAAGGAGTTCCGTGAGCTTGTGGAAGAGATAACAATGCTTATGTGCTTCGAGTCGCTTCGTGACCTCCCCATGGAGGAAGTGGAAATAGAAACTCCCATACAAAAAACAAAGCAGAAGCTCATAAAGGGCAAGAAGCTTGCCGTAGTTCCCATCCTGCGTGCAGGTCTTGGAATGGTAAACGGACTACTCAGACTGGTTCCGTCTGCCAAGGTAGGACATATCGGTATGTACCGCGATGAGGAAACATTGATACCTCACGAATACTACTGCAAACTTCCGGCAGATATTTCCAACAGACTTATTGTAGTTGTAGACCCTATGCTTGCAACCGGCGGTTCAGCTATTGATGCTATAACTCAGATTAAGTCATATGGCGGCAAGAACATAAAGTTTCTTTGTCTCATAGCTGCACCCGAGGGCATCAAGGCTCTTTCCGAGGCTCATCCCGATGTGCAGATATATTGTGCAAATATCGATGAACGCCTCAACGAAAAGGGTTACATCGTGCCCGGCCTCGGTGATGCAGGCGACAGAATTTTCGGAACAAAATAATTTTTAACGGATACATCAGTCTCTTCGGAGATTGATGTATCTTTTTTAAAAAAATACTTTTCAAATGTCCTTTTGAATAATTGACTGTTGAAGCTAATTATGATATAATTTTTGTGTATATGTGAATTTAACCAAATGTTGTTTCAGCTTATCAGTGCGTAAATAAACTCGGTTTATGAGGTGTTTTTGTGTATTTAAAAGGTATTAAGATGCAGGGCTTCAAGTCCTTTGCAGACAAAATTGATTTGGAATTCGGACAGGGTATAACCGCCATAGTAGGTCCAAACGGAAGCGGAAAGAGCAATATCTCCGATGCAATACGCTGGGTTCTTGGTGAGCAAAGTGCCAAGAGCCTCAGAGGCAGCAAAATGGAAGATGTAATCTTTGCCGGAACTCAGAAGAGAAGCCCTATGGGATTTGCTCAGGTTACAATCTGCCTTGACAATTCCGACGAAATGTTCAATGTGGACCAGAAGGAGCTCAAAGTTACAAGAAGAGTTACCAGAAGCGGCGACAGTGATTACTACATAAACGGTAATCCCTGCCGTCTTAAGGATGTTCACGAGCTTTTTATGGATACTGGTCTTGGTAAAGAGGGTTATTCTGTAATCGGTCAGGGTAAAATCGACCAGATACTTTCTTCAAAGGCTGATGAAAGAAGGCATATTTTTGAAGAAGCCTCCGGTATCACTAAGTACAAGTACCGCAAAATAGAATCCGAGAAAAAGCTTCTTCAGGCTGATGAAAATCTTCTCCGTATCAAGGACATTCTTGTAAACCTTGAGGAGAGAGTGGAGCCGCTTCGTATTCAGTCGGAAAAGGCAAAAAAATATCTTGACCTGAGGGAAGTGTTGAAAGGTCTGGATATCAACATTGCCATCCGTAATATTGATAGGCACAGACAGAACCTTGAAGAGGGCAAAAAGAAGTTTCAGGATACCTTCCGTCAGCTTACTGATGAAAAACTTCGTCTTGACCTTATAAGCGAGCAGATAAGTGCCAAAACAGAACAGCTCAGCGAAGTCAATGAGGAAATAGGTCATCTTAAGGAGCAGAGCTTTGCTCTTGAAAAGGAAAACGAAAACATACGTGGTAAAATAGAAATTATCAAGAATGATATTAAAAATAATACAGAAAATGCCGCAAGATGGAAAACCGATGCCAAGGTTATTGAAGAAAAAATACGTCTTACGGATGTCAGCATAAAAGACAGCAGAGAGCTTATAAAAACCTCTGAGGAAAAGAAAGAAGTTCTGGAGGCAAAGCTTTCCGAATGTGACAAAAAAATAGCTGAATATGACGAAGCAATAGCTGCAAAAACAAAGGAAGCGGAGGATTACAAGAGTGAAATCGTGTCACTTCTTGGAGAAATCTCTGCTCTCAAAGCCAAAATTTCCGGTCTGGAGCTGCTTGTGCATAACTTTGATGAGCGTAAGTCCGTTCTTGCAGACGAACTTGAAGAAAAGACAAAGGCAAAGGAAGAAGCCGAAAAAAGACTTTCCGATATTAAGGATAGAACCGAAAAGAACAGTTCCGACAAAAAGACCGCTCTTGACGATATGGAGAAGCTCAAAATGGAATATTTCCGTTCAAGGGACGAACTGGAAAAATCCAAAGAAATTCAGAACACCAAGGTTACTGAGCTTAACTCCAAGATTTCCAGAGTAAGTCTTCTTGAAGATCTGGAAAAAGGAATGGACGGTTATTCCCGTGGTGTAAAAAATGTTCTGAGCTCCGGGATAGGCGGCGTTCACGGTCTTGTTTCAAAGCTTATTACGGTAAACGACAAATATGTTACAGCCATCGAAATAGCTCTGGGCAATATGATACAGAATATTGTAGTTGATGATGATGACTGTGCAAAGAAATGTATAGAAACCCTCAAAAGCACCAAGGGCGGAAGAGCAACATTTTTACCGATTTCCTCTGTTAAGGGTGATGTTATCAAGCATCCTCCAAAGGATGAAAAGGGATATATCGGCCTTGCTCACGAGCTTTTGGAATTTGACGAAAAATATACAGGTATCTTCGAAAGTCTTCTGGGCAGATGCGTTGTTGTTGACAATATCGACAACGCTGTTGCAATGGCAAGAAACAACGGGTACAAGCTCAAAATCGTTACTCTTGACGGTCAGCTTATAAATGCAGGCGGTTCTATGACAGGCGGAAGCTTCAACAAGACACAGAGCCTTTTGGGACGTTCCAAGGAGATAGAACGCTTAAATGAAGAATGTAAAAAGCTTCAGGAGATTGTTGATGACAACGATGATGCAATAGCAGAGCTCAAAAGGGAAATTGACAAAATGGCAGATGTCAAGGCAGAGCTTGAGGATAAAATCAATACCTGCGAGCATAATTCAGTTCGTCTTGATGCGGAATACAGAAGCACCGAGCGAGTTCTCAAAGAGCTTGACCACGCAGTTTCCGTTATCACCAACGAAAACGGAGAAATACTAAAGAGCATATCCGATGTGGATAATCAGAAAATTGCAATAAAGGAAAAGATAGAATCCAATGAGACAGAAATTTTGGAAAAACGCCGTGTTTCTGATGAAATAATCCGTGAGGCGGAAGTAATCACCGGTGACAGGGATAACTTTCAGGACAGCATACTTGAGGACAGAATTGCCCTCAGTACTATCGACAAGGATATTGAGTCATCACACGCAGGAATATATTCCTTAAGTGCAAATAAGAATTCACTCAATATGGAGCTTGCCGCAAAGAATAATGATATTGCCAATATTTCGGATATCAACGATAAGCTCCGTACAGAAATTGCAAACCACGAGGCGAATATCGTAACCAACGGTGAGATAATGGAAGAAATATCCGTCAAAATTCTGGAAATACAAAAGGGCTATGAGGATGATGCATCCAAGCTTAAAAATATTCAGACCGCCCTCAAGGAGCAGAATGAAACTATATATTTGCTTCAGCAGGAAACTGCCCGTCTTGAGGCAAAGAATGCCAAGACAGAAGCCGATACGGAAAATGTAATAAACAGATTGTGGGATGAATATGAGCTTACATATACTACCGCAATGGAGTATAAAAAAGCTGATTTTGATGTTAATGAAGCTCAAAAAGAGGCTTCCGAATTAAGAAGTAAGATAAAAAGTCTCGGAAATATAAACATAGATGCTATTGAGGAATACAAAGAGGTCAAAGAAAAATTTGACTTCCTCAGTACACAGAAAGCGGACCTTGACGAAACAAAGTTCAAGCTGGAAAATATAATAAAAGAAATGCAGACCATAATGACCAAAAAGTTTGAGGAAAGCTTCGAGGTTATCAAGGAGCGATTCAATGTGGTTTTCCATGAGCTATTTGGCGGCGGTGCCGGCAGACTTACTCTTACGGACCCCGACAATGTTCTGGAGAGCGGCATCGAAATTGAAGTTCAGCCGCCGGGCAAAAAGCTTCAGAATATGATGGTTCTCTCCGGTGGTGAGAAGGCACTTTCTGCCATAGCACTTCTTTTTGCGGTACTGGAGGTAAGACCTACACCGTTCTGCATCCTCGACGAGGTAGAAGCGGCACTGGATGACAGTAATGTGTACAGATTTGCCGATTATATCGGTAAATATTCCAATAAAACTCAGTTTATCGTGGTAACTCACAGAAGAGGTACCATGGAAGCTGCAGACATTATGTATGGTATTACCATGCAGGAAAAGGGAGTATCAAAGCTTCTTAAGCTTAAATTTGAAGATTTGGAGGATTACAAATAGTGGCATTTTTTTGGAACAGAAATAAAAAGCAGCAAACAGAAGATATAAAGGAAGAAGTTTTTTCGATAGAGGAAACTCTGACGGAAGAAATCCCTGTGCAGGAACCCGATGAAAAAGATGTTCAGGATGATGTAATTGAAGAACCATCCTTTAAGCAGGAGCCGGTAAATCCAATGGAAGAAACTGTTGAAGATGAAGAAACCCCTGCTTCTGAGGAAAAACAAGGCGGATTTTTTGCCCGCCTGAAGGCAGGACTTGGAAAAACCAGAGATGCCCTTAACGAAAAGGTTGACGGTGTCCTTAAGGTTTTCAAAAAAATTGACGAAGAACTCTACGAGGAGCTGGAAGAAGCACTCATAATGGCAGATGTGGGTGTGGAAACCTCAATGTATATCATAGAACAGCTCCGCAAAAAGGTAAAAGAAAAAAGACTGACAGAGTCGGAGGAATTAAAAGCGGAAATTGCAGAGGTTATTGCAGAAATTCTCAGCAAAAATGATAATACTCTCAACCTCACCACAACACCGTCTGTAATAATTACTATCGGTGTAAACGGTGTGGGCAAGACCACCTCTATCGGAAAGATGGCGGCAAAATATATTTCCGAGGGTAAATCTGTTGTGCTGGGTGCCGCAGATACCTTCCGTGCGGCGGCAATAGATCAGCTCAGAATATGGGCAGAGAGAGTCGGCGCTGACATCGTTTGTCACGAAGAGGGCTCCGATCCTGCTTCGGTGGTTTTTGATACTATTGCACGGGCAAAGAGCAAAAATGCAGATGTTATCATCATAGATACCGCAGGCAGACTTCATAACAAGAAAAATCTTATGGACGAGCTTGCAAAAATTGCAAGAATCATAGACCGTGAGCTTCCCGGCTGCAGCAAGGAGTCTCTTCTTGTGCTTGATGCCACCACCGGACAGAATGCAGTAAATCAGGTGGAGGTATTTTCGGAAAGTGCAGGCATTACCGGTATCATACTCACAAAACTGGACGGAAGTGCCAAGGGCGGTATAGTTCTTGCTATAGCTCACGAGCATTCTATCCCTGTCAAGCTTGTAGGCGTTGGTGAGGGTATGGATGACCTCCAGAGCTTTGATGCACTGGAATTTGCAAACGCTATGATAAATGGTTAGGGGTAAAAAAATGTCAACATATTATATAGATGCTTCTGAAGGATTGGAAAGTAATGACGGACTTTCACCGAAAACACCAAAAAGCTCTGAGCTTGGAATAGTTGCAAAGCCGGGAGATAAAATACTTTTCAAACGAGGCACCCTTATGAGGAGACCGCTTGCTGTCACAAGCGGCAATGAGGATAACCCGATAACTTACGGTGCCTATGGCGAGGGTGACAAGCCGGTGTTCTGCGGTTCGGTTAATATGAGTGATGCTGCGTTGTGGACAGAGGAAAAGGAAAATATATGGTTTTGCGACAAGGTGGACTACGAAGCCTGTAACTTTATTTTTGATTATGGCGACAGCTACGGAACACTGAAGTGGAATCTTGATGAACTGCAAAGTCAGGGAGACTTTTATGATAATAATTTCGGAATGACAAATAGTTTCCGACCAGTAACCCCCAATCACAGAATTTATATGTATTCAGAGGGTAACCCCGCATTGATTTACAGGGATATTGAGTGTGCAGTTGCATATGACAGAGCTTTAGTCAAAAATATTCCCAATGTTAATTTTGAAAATATTAAGTTTTTAAATATCGGTATGCACGCCATAGCCGGCGACTCCGAAAGCAAAAACATCAAAATACACAACTGTGATTTTGTAAACATCGGCGGATGTGTATGGAGCAGTGAGCGACGGATACGCTTCGGCAATGCGGTTGAATTCTGGAATGTTGCAGAAAACATAGAGATAACACATTGCTATTTTGATAATATATATGATTCTGCCACATCGCACCAGGGGGATTCCGGCTGTAAGAGGGGCGAGAATATCCACATAGATAACAATGTTTTTCTGAGGGTCGGTATGGGTGCCTACGAGCTTCGTAACAGAATACCTGACAACAGTAGTTTTTCACATAATATATGCGCCTATGCAGGCGAGGGATTTTCCAAAATCGGAGAGGTTATGCCCCGTAATTCGGAAATATGGCCTGAACCTATGGGACATCATATTTTTATGTGGCGTGTAGATAGTGAGCATGAAGGTGTGTTTGAAATCAAAAATAACATTTTTGATACTGCCACATACGGTGCTTGCATATATTCTGTAATAAACCCCGAGTGCGAAAAATTTGTCAAACTTGGCGGAAACACATACTATACGGATAATGCCGACCTCATCATAAGATTAAACGGAAAAAATTACAGTAACTTTTGTGACTATCATCCTATGGAGCCTGACAGCAAATATGAAAAATCGGATGTAGAGAAATTGATCTGTAAATGGAAAAGCACATTATAGGTTAGTTATAGGAGGGCAATTATGAAGAAACTTTTTGGTGTAATTACAGCAATGACAACTCCTTTTACGGAGGATGGAAGAATAAATAAAGAAGCACTGGAAAATCAGGTGGAATTTTTAATTGAAAAAGGTATAAACTGCCTGTATCCCTGCGGAACAACTGGAGAAATGTATCTTATGACTCCGGAGGAAAGAGAGTTTGTGGCAGAAACCGTTGTAAAAAAAGCCGCAGGAAGAGTAACCGTGTTTATACATACAGGTGCAATGACACTGGAGGAAACTGTGCGACTTACAAAGCATGCATATGCCATAGGAGCAGACGGAGCAGGAGTTGTAACTCCCAGCTATTTTACCGTGAATGACAGAGCAATGGTTCAGTATTACAAAGATGTTTGTGACTCTGTTCCCGCAGACTTTTCGATATATGTATATGTAATACCTCAGCTTGCACACAATGATATTTCCGGAGAAACCATGGAGGAAATATGTGCACAGTGTCCCAATGTTGTAGGTGTCAAGTACAGTTATGCGGATATGAGCAGAATGCTTGAGTATCTGAGAGTTAATAATGGGGATTTTTCTGTTGTGTTTGGTCCTGACCATCTGTTTCTGCCTGCATTAGTTGCGGGTTGTGACGGTACGGTTTCCGGTTGTTCAGGTCCTTTCCCCGAATATTTTGCAGAGGTGTATAAGCAGTTTAAGTCAGGGAATATGGAGAAAGCCAGGAAAGCACAGGTCATTGCAACAGAACTTGCATGCATTATGAAAAACGGAGCAGATATGTCTATTTTTAAGAATATTCTGAAATTCCGCGGGATAGATGGCGGACATATGAGAAAGCCACTTCTGGACCTCACTGAGGACGAGGTTAAGCTTCTTTTGGAAAATGTCAGAAAATATTTATAACTACAGACACGGAGGAATCAAAGATGAAAGAAATTAAAACAGCAAATGCACCTGCCGCAATCGGTCCTTATTCGCAAGCCGTTGTTGCAGGAAATCTGGTATATACATCGGGACAGATTCCCGTGAATCCCGTGACGGGCGAAATTCCCGATGGTATATGTGCTCAGGCAAATCAGGTTTTTACAAACATAAAAAATCTCCTTAAGGATGCAGGAACAGGTATAGAAAAGGTAGTAAAGACCACAGTGTTTATTCAAAATATGGAAGATTTTGCTACGGTAAACGAGATATATGCAAACTATTTTACCGAGCCTTTTCCGGCACGATCCTGTGTTGAAGTTGCAAAGCTTCCCAAAGGAGTTTTGCTGGAAGTGGAAGCTATTGCAGAAATATAATAAGCAGGTGACAAAATGGATTTTTTAGCTTTACCAAATGAAATAAAATATACGTTAAACCGCACTAATGCTTCAAATGAAGCGGCTTTTTATGAGGGTGCCCACAGAGATACTTTTGACAAAATATGCAAACTGCTTTCTGGCAGCGGATATGACATCAGGGAAGAACGCAATATGGGAGAATCTCATATATACCGTGCTTACAGTAAGGCAAATGAGGGGGTTTTTGTTAATTATTTTGCAAAAACCGGGGAGCTTAGTGTCGTATCGGAAAGCGATTGCAGATATTTTGATTTTTGTAATGAACTAAAGCCGGCAATTGTAAATCCAGCTGTATCTCAGCTGTATCTCGAGGACTTTGGTATGTCTTATGCCGTGAGACTATCTGACGGAAGATATATCATCATAGACGGCGGCAGAGAGTTTGAGAGCGATGCGGACAGACTTTACAAGTTGATAAATACTGATTGTGCTTTTGATAAACCTGTTATAGCAGCCTGGATTATGACTCATCCTCATGAGGACCATTTTCATTGCTTTTTAACATTTTGGGAAAAATATAAGAGCAATGTGGTAATAGAAAAGTTTTTCTACAATTTCCCGTCTCACGATGATCTTGAGCATTATCCGGCTATGACAAGGCAGGATTTTCGTTTTGACCACGATACAACAGTATACACAACCATTGTAAGAATGGAGGAATACATAAAAGAGAGCGGAGCCTTGGTGTATGTTCCTCACACAGGACAAAAATATACCATAGGGGATGCTTCCGTTGAAATTATGGCATGTATGGATGACACCGTACATAAGACCGATTATATAAATGCAATCTCACTTGTAATGAAGATGGAGCTTGGAGGTCAGACCATTTTCTGGGGCGGTGATGCAGGCTTCAGCCTTGCAAATATTCCCGACAGGTACGAAACCTACTTAAAGTCCGATATTCTTCAGGTGCCTCACCACGGATTCCAGATGGGAGATCCCGATTCAGAAATAGCAGGCTACAAATATATAAAGCCATCGGTGTGCTTTTTACCGGCTTCGGAGTACAATGCTTATTATGCACTTTGTACTCATATGAAAGGAGCAAGATTTATTATGGAGGATCTTGACATCGACGAGCTTATAACCGGAGATACCACCGAAACAATACTGCTTCCATATACTCCTCCGGCTTACAAGAAAAATGAACTGATTAGAAAATACTCCGATGGTCTTAAATCCTGCGGTTCAAAAACCTGGGTGTTTTCGGAACTTAATACAGGCAATCCGGAGGACATGGTGTTTACATTCCTCAATACAACCCATGCAAAGGCAAAGGTGTGGATAGAACTCTATTTTGAGGATACAAACAAAAATATCCGTTATCTTACGGCATATATCAATCCCTGTTGCATTCAGAAGGTAGATATTACACAGGCTGATGATAACGATGTATGGTTTAACTGGATGTCGGTTAAAGATAGGGGAATAAGTGAAAATTCACCTTTTGCAGTGAGATTTCTTAGTAGCTTACCCATAGTTGTAAGCAACAAAAATCACAAAGAAAGCTACAAGGATTAGAAAATTAAAAATATCATAAAAAAGACTTGACAAAGGGCAGAAACTGTATTACAATATGTAAAGTGATTTGCTTGACAGTCAAGTTTTTTTCTTGACACCTTGGAAAGGAGTACTGGTTATGAAGGATTTTGGTATATCCCTTCTTATGGATTTTTACGGTAATCTTCTTCCCGAAAAACAGCTTGATATGCTTGAGCAATACTATCAGGAGGATTTGTCCCTTTCCGAAATTGCCGAAAACAGCGGCATAACCCGTCAGGGTGTGCACGACAGCATAAGGAGAGCTTCCGCTGAGCTTAAAAGCTATGAAGAGAAGCTGGGACTTCTTAAAAAATTCTCCGATATTACAGACTCTGCCGAAAGAATTAAAAAACTTGTTTCCGATGACGCAGAGAATAGAGATGAGATACTATCACTTCTGGATATTATCATAAAGGAGGCCTGAACCTTGGCATTTGAAAATCTTTCCGAAAAATTGCAAAGTGCTTTTAAAAAGCTCCGGGGCAAGGGCAGAATTACCGAGGCTGATCTCAAGGTTGCCATGAGAGAGGTTAAGCTGGCTCTTTTGGAAGCCGATGTTAACTTCAAGGTTGTTAAGGATTTTATAAATTCCGTTTCCGACAAGGCTCTTGGGTCAAATGTTCTGGAAAGCCTCACCCCTGCACAGCAGATTATCAAGATAGTAAATGAAGAGCTTACTGCACTTATGGGTACAGAGGTAGTCAAACTTCATTTTGGCTCCAAAACTCCTGCGGTAATACTTATGGTAGGTCTCCAGGGTGCAGGTAAAACAACAACCAGTGCCAAAATCGGCGGTATATTAAAGAAGCAGGGCAAGAGACCTATTCTTGCGGCTTGTGACGTGTACAGACCTGCCGCACGCAAACAGCTGCAGGTAGTGGGAAGTCAGCTTGATGTTCCCGTTTTCTCCATAGACGACTGCAACGATGCTGTGGAAATAGCAACAAAAGCATATGAGCATGCCAAACACTATGGCAATGATGTTCTCATTATTGATACTGCCGGCAGACTTCATCTCAACGAGGAGCTTATGGATGAACTCCTTGCAATAAAGGAAGCTGTAAATCCTGTGGAAATACTGCTCACCATAGATGCTATGACCGGTCAGGATGCCGTTAATGTTGCAGAGAGCTTCAATGAGAAGCTTGATATCACAGGTGTTGTACTCACTAAGCTTGACGGTGATACCCGAGGCGGTGCCGCACTTTCTGTAAGAGCAGTAACAGGCAAGCCTATCAAACTTGCAGGTCAGGGCGAAAAGCTCTCAGATCTGGATTGGTTCTATCCGGACAGAATGGCTTCCCGTATTCTCGGTATGGGTGATGTTCTTACGCTGATTGACAAAGCTCAGGAAGCATTTGACGAAAAGCAGGCAATAGAGCTGGAAAAGAAAATCCGCAAACAGACCTTTACTCTGGACGATTATCTCGAACAGATGAAGCAGATGAGAAAGATGGGTTCTTTTCAGGATATCCTCGGTATGATTCCGGGAATAAACAAGCAGGCATTGGCAGGAGCTTCCTTTGATGAGAAGCGAATAGACAGAATACAGGCGATAATAACATCAATGACACCAAAGGAACGCCGGGATCCGTCTATTATCAATTCCAGCCGTAAAAGACGCATAGCCATGGGCAGCGGAACAGAGGTTCACGATGTAAATCAGTTCCTGAAATCCTTTGAGCAGATGCGCAAGATGATGAAACAATTCAGCGATCCGAAGAAGATGAAGCGCGCTATGGGCGGGCTTGGAAATTTTCTGAGATAGCGATTGAATATTGTTTATAATTTTATTGGAGGTGAATTTTAATGGTTAAAATTCGTTTAAAGAGAATGGGTGCTAAGAAGGCTCCTTTCTACAGAGTAGTTGTAGCTGATTCCAGATATCCCAGAAACGGTAGATTTATCGAAGAAATCGGTACATTTGATCCCAAGACAGAGCCCTCTACAATCAAAATTGATGCAGAAAAGGCTAACAAGTGGCTTGCTACAGGTGCTCAGCCCACAGATACTGTTAAGGAATTATTAAAGATCAGCGGTATCATTAAATAAGCTTAGGGAGGTTTTTGGCTTATGAAAGAGTTATTAGAATATGTAGCAAAGGCTCTTGTTGACTTCCCCGAGGATGTTTCCGTAACCGAAGTGGAATCCGACAGAATTACCACTCTCGAACTTCGCGTAAACGACAAGGATATGGGCAAGGTTATAGGTAAGCAGGGCAGAATAGCAAAATCTATCCGCTCACTTATAAAGGCTGCTTCCGGCAAGGAAAACAAGCGTGTAGTTGTGGAAATAGTTCAATAATTCTCCGGATATGAGGCTTTTTTAAGAGCCTCATATTTTGTATAAGAGGTGTTTTTATGGAAAATCTGATAGATGTAGGACAGATTGTTAATACTCACGGACTTAAAGGTGAGGTTAAAGTCAATCCCCGTACGGATGATGTGTATGTCTTTGAAGATTTTGAAACTGTATATCTCGAAGACGGCAAATCATTCAAGGTAGAAGGGGTAAGATATCAGAAAAATTGTGTTCTCCTAAAGCTCAGCGGCGTGTCCGATGTGGACGAAGCAGAGCGTATGAGGGGAAAGGTACTCTATGTAGAAAGGGAACTGTTTAGTTCTCTTCCCGAGGACACATATCTAATAGCTGATATCATAGGTCTCAGAGTAAAAGACGATAATACGGATTATGGCAAGGTTACCGATGTCATAACAACAGGAAGCAACGATGTGTATGCTGTTCGGGCAGATAACGGCAAGTTCATATATATTCCTGCATTAAAAACCGTTGTCAGAGAAATAAACATAGAATCCGGCTACATTCTGGTGGAAATTCCCAAGGGACTTTTGGATTGAGGTAGAAATGAAATTTCATGTACTTACACTTTTTCCGGAGATGTTTTCCTCTGTTCTTCACGACAGTATGCTTGGCAGAGCAGAGAAGAAAAATCTTCTGGAATTCAATGTGATAAATATCCGTGATTTTGCAGTAAATAAGCACAAAAGGGTGGACGATTACCCTTACGGCGGCGGCAGAGGTATGGTTATGCAGGCAGAACCCATATATAACGCATACCAAAGCATTTGTAATACATTGGATGAAAAACCCTATGTAATATATATGTCCCCCAAGGGCGAGGTTTTCAGCCAGCGTAAGGCGGTGGAACTTAGTTTTAGAGAAAACTTAGTAATCCTCTGCGGTCATTACGAGGGTGTAGACCAGAGAATCATTGACGAAATAGTGGATGAGGAAATATCAATAGGTGACTATGTTCTGACCGGAGGAGAGATTCCTGCAATGGCGGTAATTGACAGTGTCAGCCGCATGCTTGAGGGGGTGCTTTCAAATGAGGACAGCTTTACAGACGAATCTCATTACAGCGGTCTTCTGGAATATCCTCACTACACAAGACCGCCTGTATTTAACGGCAGAGAGGTACCTGAAGTGCTTCTTAGCGGAAATCATTCACTTATTTCCAAATGGCGTATGGAAAAGGCAATCGAGGTCACATCGGAAAAACGCCCTGATATGATGGAAGAATATAACAAAAATCAAAAAAATATGTAAAAATGCAAAAAAACACTTGCAATTCGAGTTTTTTTGTGTTAATATAGTTAAGGTATACGGGCGGTCCTCTGTAATAGGCTCCCAATGAGGAGTCCAAGTGCTTTGCAAGAACGCCTACGGAGAGAGGAGGATACAAAAGATGGATATTATTGAAAGCTTAACCAGCGCACAGTTAAGAACAGACCTTCCTGAGCTTTGCATAGGTGATACCGTTAAGGTACACGTGCTTATCAAAGAAGGTACAAGAGAAAGAATCCAGGTGTTTGAAGGTACAATCATTGCCAAGAAACACGGCGGTATTACAGAAACTTTCACAGTAAGAAGAATTTCCTACGGTGTTGGTGTGGAAAGAACTTTCCCTGTAAATTCTCCTAAACTTGCTAAAATCGAAGTTGTTAGAAAAGGTAAAGTCAGAAGAGCAAAACTCTACTACCTGCGTGACAGAGTCGGTAAGGCAACAAGAGTTAAAGAGAAAATATAAGATCTTTCTTGTAAAGAGGGTTCTTTTTGGGCCCTCTTTACAAAAACTGCGTTCAACACGGCTATGGATTAAGTCCATAGCCTTTAATATATTTTTGGGAGGTTGGTTTTAGATGGATAATAACGAGAACATCAATGTAGTTGTAGAAGCCGCGGAAGAAACTGCAAAACTCAATTGGAAGAAAGAAGCCTTGGATTGGTTTGTTTCTATTGCTGTTGCGGTTATCCTTGCTCTCATAATAAGAAATTTTGTTTTTACAATTGCCAAGGTTGACGGTGAGAGTATGCATCCCACATTAACTCACGGTGACAGACTTTTTACAAGAATAATCGGTTACAGTAACCCCAAAGCAGGGGACATAATCATATTTAACCCCTCTATAAGTGAAAATATGAGAGAACCCAATAAAAAGGTTGCATATGTTAAGCGTGTAATTGCCGTTGCAGGTCAGGAAGTTGACATTACAAGAGACGGCAGAGTTTCCGTTGATGGCGAGATTCTGGAAGAAAACTATATTTCCGAACCCATAAGGGTAGTCGTTCCAAACGGCACGGAGTTTCCATTTACTGTTCCCGAAGACACTGTTTTTGTCATGGGTGACAACAGAAACCGCAGTCACGACAGCAGAAGCCGTGATGTAGGTGCAGTACCTCTTGATAACATAATAGGTAAGGCACAGATAAGATTGTGGCCTTTAAATAAGCTTGGTACATTATATAAATAAAAATTCTAATGGGGTGTAAATTTGTTTTACATCCCTCATTTTTTAAAAAGGTGATAACATGGATATACAGTGGTACCCCGGTCATATGACCAAAACAAGAAGAATGATGGAGGAGAACAGAAAGCTCATAGATATTGTCATTGAGCTTTTGGATGCCAGAATACCTTTAAGCAGCCGAAATCCTGCCATTGACGAAATATTTGGTGACAAACCACGCCTTGTCGTACTCAACAAGAGCGATATTGCGGATGCATCCGTCACCCGTGAGTGGGAGAAATATTTCAGGGACAAAGGCCTTGGAGTAAAGAGCATATCATCGGTATCGGGCAAGTCCTTTAATGATATTTTTGCCTCCTGCAAGGAAATATTAAAGGACAAGATTGAACGTGACCGTGAGAGGGGACTTGTAAACCGTCCAGTCAAAATGATGGTTGTGGGAATTCCAAATGTGGGAAAATCCTCGTTTATCAATAAGCTCTCCGGCAAAAAGAGTGCCGCAACCGGAGACAAACCCGGTGTAACCCGTGGCAAACAGTGGATTCGACTTCCAAATGCCTTTGAGCTTCTGGACACTCCCGGTATTTTGTGGCCAAAGTTTGAAGATGTTTCCGTTGGAGAGAAGCTTGCCTTTACAGGAGCTATCAAAGACGAAATAATGGATATTGAGGAGATAGCAATAAGACTTCTTGAGCTTCTCAGAATTCGCTATCCCGAAAGTCTAACAAACCGATATAAGATGACGGATTTTGAAGAGCTGGAAGGTTATGAGCTTCTTGAACTTCTTGGCAGAAAAAGGGGATTTGTCATATCCGGCGGAGAGATAGATACAGAGCGTGCCGCAAAGATTCTTCTGGATGAATTCCGAGGTGCAAAGCTTGGAAACATGTCTCTTGAAAAACCCGGAGATTTTACGGAGGAACATAAGGATGCTTGAATACGAAAATAAATACTATGATATGGGATGCAAATATATCGCCGGTGTGGACGAAGCCGGCAGAGGGCCTCTTGCAGGTCCTGTGTTTGCGGCGGCAGTGATATTTGAAAAAGGTGTGTATATACCGGAAATTAACGATTCCAAAAAGCTTACAGAAAAGAAACGTGAGGAGCTTTTTGATGTAATAAGGGAAAAGGCGCTGTGCTACAAGATAGTTTCCGTGGATGAAAAGGAAATTGACGAGATAAACATATTAAATGCCGCACTAAAGTGCTTTACCATGGCGGTAGACGGTCTTTCGGTAAAGCCGGATGTGGCTCTTATTGATGGTAATCGCTGCGGGGAGATGCATGTTCCCTATGAGACTATTGTCAAAGGTGATGCCAAGAGTATGTCTGTTGCGGCGGCATCAATTCTTGCAAAGGTTGCAAGGGACAGATACATAGTGGAGCTTGACAGAGTGTATCCCGAATATAATTTCAAAAAGCACAAGGGTTACGGTACCAAGGAGCACCTTGAGGCGATACGAAAATACGGTCCCTGTCCCATACACAGAATGTCTTTTAAGGGTGTTAAATAATGAATACACACACAGTTGGAAAAATAGGTGAGGACATAGCCTGCGAGTATCTGAAATTAAACGGATATGAAATAATAAGGCGTAATTACAAAAGACCCCATGGCGAAATTGACATAATTGCCATAAAGGAAAGGCATCTGGCAATTATAGAAGTCAAAACACGAGGCTCTGTCAAATTTGGTTTTGCAGGAGAAGCCGTAAATTACGAAAAACAAAGGCGTATTATCAGTGCGGCAAGTGCTTTTGTTGCAGAATTTGACGATTATGATGAGATTTCTTTTGATGTCTGCGAGGTCTATACATCCGACAGAAGCATAAATTATATAGAAAACGCTTTTTATTCCTGATGCAAATTGTTTAAAAATCATATATAACTTTCAAAAAATCAGCGTTTTTTGAACAAAAAACCGAAAAAATCATAAAAAATGAATTTTTTCGGTAAACAACTTGCATTTTTTGCTGTATGATGGTACAATAAACTCATATTTATCACTGGAGGGACCAAAATGGAAATTTCAAACAAATTCAAGTCAATATCTCCGTCACCTACACTTATGATTGACTCCAAGTTCAAGCAGATGAAAGCCGATGGTATGAATGTAGTAGGCTTTGGTGCAGGCGAACCGGATTTTGATACACCGCAGTATATCAAGGATGCTGCAATAGAAGCTATAAATAACGGTTTTACCAAATATACTCCCGCTTCCGGAACTATGGAGCTTAAAAAGGCAATATGCGATAAGTTTATGGAAGATAACGGACTTAGCTACGAGCCTTCACAGATAGTAGTTAGCAATGGTGCAAAGCACTCTCTCATTAATGTTTTCGGTGCAATATTAAACCCCGGTGATGAGGTTATTATCCCTGCACCATACTGGGTAAGCTATCCCGAAATGGTTAAGTACAACGATGGTGTTCCTGCTATTTTATATACTACTGAGGAATCCGGTTTCAAGTTTACTGCAGAGGAATTCAAAAAGGCAATTACACCTAAGACAAAAGCAATTGTGTTAAACAGCCCCTCCAATCCTACGGGTATGGTTTATACAGAGGATGAGCTTCGTGCAATTGCGGATGTAGCAGTAGAAAACAACATCTTTGTAGTGTCCGACGAAATATATGAGCACCTTATTTATGATGGTGAAAAGCATGTGAGCATTGCATCCTTCAACGATAAAATCAAGGATCTTACAATCATAGTAAACGGTGTATCCAAAACCTATGCTATGACCGGATGGAGAATTGGTTTTACCGCATCTAATCAGGCCATTGCAAAGGCAATGGGCAATGTACAGAGCCATGCAACATCCAACCCCAACTCTATAGCTCAGGCTGCAACCGTTGCGGCACTCAAAGGCCCCAAGGATGATTTCAAAAAAATGCTCAAGGCATTTGACGAGAGACGTAAATACATGGTGGAAAGAATCAATGCAATAGACGGAGTAAGCTGTCTTATGCCAAAGGGTGCTTTCTATGTTATGATGAATATATCTGCATTAAAGGGTAGAGTTATAGGAGGTGTTACCATCAATTCTGCTGATGATTTTGCAGGAGTATTTCTGGATAAGCAGCTAGTTGCAGTTGTACCCGGAAACGGCTTTGATGCACCCGATTATGTGCGTTGGTCATATGCAACAAGTATGGAAAACATCAAGGAAGGCATAGACAGACTGGAAAAATTACTGGCTGAATAAGCACAATAAAGACTGCAGTGTAAATCTTTGCAGTCTTTTTCATTGGAGGAAAAAACGATGACCAAATTCTATGTTGTCCGTCACGGACAAAGTCAAGGGAACGAAAAGCGACTTTTTTTGGGACACACCAATCTCGGACTTACGGAACTGGGCCATAAACAGGCAAAAAGAACTGCAGAGTTTTTGAAGGATAAGGGTATAGATATCATATATTCCAGTGACCTTGAGAGGGCATATGACACAGCAAAGGCACTTGGTAATATACTTGGAATTGAGCCTATACAGACCGAGGAACTGAGAGAGGTTTATGCAGGTCTGTGGGAGGGCAAAGCCATGACGGAGCTAAGAGAAAAATTTCCTCAGTATCACATCTGGCTTAGTGATATCGGTAATGCCGAATGTGATGAGGGCGAGAGTATGGCGGAACTTGCCGTAAGGGCAGAGAAGGCATTCCTTCGTCTGGCAGAAGAAAATCCGGGAAAGACCGTTATGGTAGCTACCCATGCTGCACTAATACGCAGTATGTGTTGCGTGTGGAAGGGCATTGACATACACGATGCTCAGACTATTCCGTGGGTATCAAACGGTTCCGTGTCGTCGGTTAGCTATAACGACGGAAAATGGGAGATAGAGTATCTTGGATACGATGAGCATATTTCCGATATACTTTCAAAAATTCCGGTGAGTAACTAAAATATGAGCTGCAGGCATAATTATTTTGCTTGCAGCTCATACTTATTTTATTTGTTATCTGAGAAAATCAGCTTGATAAAAGCTGTTTCGTGAGGTTTCATTGTAAGACGGATTTCACGGACTATACCGTCCTTTTTGCATATGAAAAGCTCCTTGTCACATTCGGCATCAACAAGACCGTCCATATTAAGAGTGATTACGGCTTCCTTGTCGGGAATCGAAAAGCTTACTGTAGCTTCCTTGGAAAAATGTTCACGGTTGTCATGGGGTTCGTAGTTTATGACCATAAGCTCCTTGTGGCCCTTTTCGGCTTCAAACACTGTCACACCAACATTTTCCCCCTTGGCAACAGGGGTAGAAAGCCTTGAGATGATATCTCCGAGAGCCTTACGGATAAGCTTGCCGACAACACAGTAGGCGTTGGGACGGTTGTCTCTTTGCCCTTTGTTTTCGCAGCCGAGACTCAGAACACCGGTATTTATAAGTGCAGTTCTGTCCGTGCATATTACAGCACTCTTATCTTTGCCCAGCGTTACAACTGTTTGGGCATTAAGCGGTTTATAGCCAAAGGTTGCATCCGTGGGATATATGTTTTCCCATTCACCGTTATAGAATATTGTATCTGTCCTTTGGGTTTCACTGCAGGGGATAACACCGAATATATCTTCAAGTCCCGACACGTCGGACAGTGCAATGAGATTAACACCCTCATTATAAAGTCTGCGGATTTCTTTGACATATTTTTTGTCGGCATTTTTGAGGGTAGGCACAATTATTAGGTCGGTTTCGTCAGCCGACAGGCTTTCCAGTGCATCAAATTTCATCTGGAAACCGTTTGGAACACCGCACTGCCTGCTGCACTCATGTATGAGACCTGCCCCAAGCTCGCTTTTATTGCAGAATGCATAGAGCTTGTCGCCCTTGTGGCTTACCGTGATGTCAAATTCAGTGTCGGATTCGTCATATTCGGCAATAAATGCCATTGATTTCAAAGGCTTTTTTGGTTTGTTTTCTATCACATAACGCCAGTCCTTTGTAAGCTCATCCAGCATTTTCGTGCTGTGGTCACGCCGATGGAATCCGTATGTGTTCCAGTAGTGATATCCGTCCTTTTGTCTATATGGAGTATTGAACACATATTCAAAGGAATGGGTGGAATACTGGTACGGCTCCATGCCGTAAAGTGCCATTGGCGAGTGTGCGTATTTCACAGCACCGTCCATATTTCCGCCCTTGTCCTCGCGGTACTGTTCGGGATACATTACTGCCCCCGGACAATGAAGAAGTATGCTTGTAAGGGTAAAAGGACCCTTGTATGTAGGATAAGCACAAGCTATAGGGTAGTCCTCAAACACATTAAATCCCGTAAACACCTTTTGGGATAGCCTTTCATCCGCAGGCAGTCCGTAATCGGCAAGTGAACGATATGAAATAGTGGGTGTTATATACACACTGAGAGGTCCGTACATGGAACGCTTTACATTTGGATTTATTGCCTTTAATTCTTCGTTTTGAGCCTCAAGTATTTCCAACACTCGCTCGTTTACATAGGTAATCCACTCTGTTCGGTAATTACCCATAAGACGCTCATAATGTTCTTCGTTAAACTCGTCACCATCAAAATTAACCACCTTGGCATAATCGGGATTTTCGTTAAGAAAATCCTTCAGCATTTCCTGATGGAAGCCGCTTTTTGTGGTGATGAAGCTCCAGTGGTCGCTTCGCAGGGGAAACTGCGTAAACTGGCATCTTTTTGTTTTGCCCTTGGGTGGAAGTGCATAAAAGAGATAATCAGCATTTTCCAGAGTTCCTCTGTGAGACTCAGCATCTGCATAATTGCGGCAGGTTCTTGGGGCAAGCCATGCAAACCATTTTCGTTTAAAGGGCTTTATCAGCTCCCAGGTTTTTCTTTCTTCCGCTTCAATGGGCGTGTCGGTAACACAGGAAATGTAGTGTATGCCGTCGCAGGATGGTTTTGGGTTCCATAGGTCAAAAGCATTTCGCTTGAGCCACTTTATTTCGTTTGCCATAGAGAAGAGGAAAGGAAGTCCGCTTTTTAATGCAGGAATTTCGTCTGTGTCCTCGTTAAATACCTCAAATGTATGTTTTACTTCATCTTTCAATTTTCCACCGTAAAAGACCTTGAATACGATTTTGTACACACCCACATCAAGCTTTCCGAACCTTGAGTCTGCTTTTATAATGCGGTAGTTATTAAGAAAAATATCTTCGGTTATCTCGGTATCGGCAGAAGAAAGGACCTCTGTTTCGAATACATTTTGTATTTCTGCTTTTATCTTAATGTAGTCTTTATTAAGTTTGGTGTACATATTAAGGGCAAAGGATATGTTTTCTTTGCACTCAAAATAGTGATTGTACTTTATGTGATTAATAACCTCGTCACGGTTATAGCAATCCTCGGGAACATATTTCAGTGCGTATTTATCAAAGGGTGAAAATACCTTGTACACATCCTTACCGTCCAGAGCATTGCCTTCATATATGAGAGTGCCGTCGGTGTTGTAGCGGAACTGGCTCTCACCCTGCTGATTTGCATATCCCTTGCACAAAAGATTGTCATAACCGAATATGAGATTTGCATCATCGGAAAGACGCCCCTTTTTAAACAGGCTTGAGTCGAGTTTAAAAACTCCGCTAATGGGCAGGGGGGTATCTTTAAAATACTCTTTCTGACATTCCCAGTACACATTTGCATCTACAAAGCATATTTCTCCGTTTGCAATTTGTGATATTTGCTCTTTGCCCATAGAATATATACCAATGTACGGGTTTTTCATATGGTCAAGCTCCACGTTGAACTGATAAGGTCTGTCGCTTTTGTTGTATTCTCTTGTACCTGTTCCGCCATCAAGAGAGTACGAGAGAAAAAACTCATTTTCTATACAATCTATCTGCCATGTTATTTTGTAGTTAATATCACCGCCATTGGTAAGCGGTATGCTCACTTCTTTTGGCTCCAACACGCAGATTGTATCAAAATTGTCCTCGGATTCAAAGCTGAGATTCGAAATTATGAGCTCACCTATAAAGTCCATTCTTTCTATTGCAAGATATCCTTTGTTATATTTGCAGTCAAAGGAAAACTCCTTTTCACCTATGGTGCAGAAAACATTTGATTTACAAAGATTGATTTCTAAATGTACTGTCTTTGTCTCATCAAGAATAAAAGAATCAAATTCTATTTTGTCAATAGCTTTTGCACAGTAATTTTCTTCTTCAATAAGCTCTGCAACAAGCTTTCCGCAAAGTTCATAACGAAAACGCAGTCCCATGCCGCATCTTGTCTTTTTGTCATAACCGAAATACACTGTAAAAACGGGGTTATATTCCTTAAGAAAAGTAATGACAAAATCAAAGGAAAGTTTTCCCCGGCAAAAAGCCGGGGTGTTTAGTATATATCGGTTTCCTACGGATTGGAGATGAAATGCATCATCGTGCACACTGGCATGGAGATTTTCAACATATGTGTGTTGTTCAAGCTCAAAGGAGTAGGGTTGTTTGTTGGAGTCGCACTTTGAAAAGTTGTCTTTTAATTTGAACATTGTGTCACACCTTCTTGGTTATTCAAATACATAGGCAGCAGAGCAGGGGTTTATTCCGTCTGTTCTGCTTTGCCAGAACAGTATTTTATCGCCTGTGGAGATTGTGAAATCCTCGGGTATATCCACTGTGTTTTTACCTTTTTGGGTTACGGTTATATCCACGGGATAACATTCCATAAGCTTTCCGTCTTCATAATCTACAAAGTACATAGTGTAGTTTTTGGGAGCACTGGCAATAATGTTTACTGCAGTGTTGTCCTCATTTACGGATTCTATGTAGCACTTATTATCTGTAATCCATGAGGAGTCAAGTATTGTGTGGTAGAAGTATGATGTGGAGTTTCCGATGTAAAGAGCATAAATATCTTTTGTAATTTCCGTGCCGATTCCCGAAGTGCCTATGGATGTTGAACCAAAAAGATTATTTGCAACCCAGTTTTTCTGAATATTGGTGCTTATTGCATAACGTCGGAATGCTATGTTTTTATTGGCGTCGGGCTTGGCATCGGCTGCTGCGGAGTAATCTGCGTTTTTGTGAATATAGTAAGCGTATTTGCTGGAATTTGCACGCATATACTGAGAGCCTGTAAATACTACCAGAGAGTAGAAGGGCAGAGCGTTGTCCGAAGTATAGTATTTTTTCATATCTTCCCACGTGTTTATCACTATTGCTTTGCTCAAATCATATTTTGTGCTGTTGCCCGAAGAAATAACAAAATCTTTAAAAGAAGTTATTGCACTGTCTACCAGTGTAAGGTATCTTCTGCCTGAGTTACCGGTATAGTTAGGGTCTCCTGTCTTTATCTGTACAGTGAGCTTAAGTTTATCTCCCTTGGCAACACCGTTTGGATTAAGAACCATATTAACACCGCTGCCCGATACTGTGTACATTGTGGTATCAAGCGAAAGGGCAATGGTATCGTTTGTTGCTTCGTCTTTGAGGAGTATAAGTGGCCTGTATCCTGAAGCTGTGGTTGCTGTGCTTGTTGTACCTATACCCACATATATACCCTCTACCTGTATATCAGTATTGATAGGAGCATCTTTAAGACCGGATATTTTAAATGTTGTGAGCTTTGCAGTAAGTCCCGAAAGGGTTGCACTAAAGGGTCCGAAGTATACATCAACAGAAGTTTCGGGGTAGGAAATGGTATTTTTTGACAGGGCAAAATTATTTACTTTTCTGGTAGTTCCGTCAGACATTGTAGCTGTTACTACCATTCCCGTTGTATCAATTTCATCTCCGCTGTCGTATATGAGTTTGGAGGGGGGATTGGTTATTTCAATTCCTGTCACACTCACGGAGGAGGAATCGGGCTTCATGGAAGGACGAAGCACGGCAAATCTGTCATATGCTATAAGTGAAACAAGCTTGTTGGCGGAATATGTGCGGTAGTAGCTTGAACCGGAGGAAGTCTCTGTTAAATAGTAACCCTCCTCGGTGGTTATAAGTGTGGCTTTTCCGTCTGTGTCAAGGCACACAAATTGTGAATCACCTACATACATATACACAAGCTCACCTTTTGAGTATTCTGCAAGTATAACATCACCGATTGCAAGCTGGTCTGCGAAAATATTACTTCTGCGTTCACCGTCAAGGAGTGCTTTTGAGTTGTATGTAATGTCGATACCGCCAAAAAGGTGAGGAACCAGCATACCTGAGATTTCAGTTTGTGTATGACAGGTAAAGTTGGCAGAGTCAATTACCTCTGTAAGAAGCTCATCTGCAGTTGAGTAGGAGGATATATTTGTTCCGTCATCGGTAAACCCAAAGGCATTTGCACCTATGGCGTCCTTGTATGCAGACATAACAAGGCTTGCACCGTCACGGAAGCTTCTGCCATTTGCAG
The DNA here is from genome assembly GCA_045545635.1 of Clostridia bacterium. Taxonomy (GTDB): domain Bacteria; phylum Bacillota; class Clostridia; order UMGS1810; family UMGS1810; genus RGIG8748. The sequence continues at coordinate 26,024 of JAZQBI010000014.1, forward strand.
CATATTCCTTTGCCTTAGCGGCTATACTTTCTCTATCCTGAGCACTGTAGCCTGCCACGGTATGTTCGATTTTGTTTAAGGAAACGCCGTTTATCTCAGTGCTTCCGTTTGTGATAATCTGTCCTGCATTTGCAGATGTTACTTTAACCTTGTAAGAAATAGTAACCGTAGTTTCTGCAGCTATGTCACCTGTCCATGTAAGTGAGCCGGATGTATTTGTAACATCACCGGAAACAAACTCCGTGCCATCGGGAACAGTATCTGTAAGGGTAACACCTCTAAGTGTTGTACTGCCTGTGTTGTTAAGTGTTACAGTGTATGTGATTTCGTCATTGGTATCTACGCAGTTGTCGGGATGTACAGATGCAGTCTTTTCCATAGCAAGACCTTTTATGGAGAGTCTGTTTACGGATTTCTGCGTGGGTACAATTTCAATATCTGTTCTGTCAAAAGGTCTTATAACACAAAAACGAGCCGTGTTGCCGAGCCATCTGGCGTGAGTGCTGTCTGTGAAGAAGCTGGATGCACTGTCACAAAGTACGGCACCTTGGGTATATTCTGTTACACCGGCTTTGTCGTAGTAGTTTGAGGGGGGATTGGGACTGGATGTGCCAGTGGAGCCTGTGCAGTGGAGAACAAGTCCGTCACCTATGTACATGACGGTATGTCCGCCACCGGCAGCTTTTTCGTATACTATTACATCGCCCACCTGAAGATTGGCATATACTTCATCTAACAGCTGCTGAATTTCGTCGGTTGTCTTTCCTGCAAAGTCATCTTCCTGTGTCCAGTAGCCTTCATTTTCCCTTCTTGTGGGATAGTCCCTTGCGGCATTTAGCATATTGGCAGTTTTAATGGACCACGTGCCGGCTCCGCTGCGGATGAGGTGTATACCAAATGCTTCGTAGTAAACACTGTCCACATAGGAACTGCAGTCAAGGTAAATAGTCCTTTGGCTTGTTGCATCCTCGGGGGAAACCATCAGGTTTCTTCTGGGAGGCTTTGCGGTCTGGTCATACTGAATTTGCGTTCCTTGTCTGAAATATGAGTATGCAACTTCTTTTATGATTTCCTGATACTGAGCTCTTTGCTCATCTGTAATGGGTTCTGCCGCCACTGCAGACATGGGCAAACACAAAGAAAGAAGTATTGCAAAACACAAGGAGACTGATACGAGCTTTGAAATAATAGTTTTCATTTTCTGTTCCTCCATAATAAGTTTTTGGCACAATATAATAAGTAGCTATTTACAAAACCAGTTTAGCATACGGGGGATGGGGTTTAAACTTAAAATACGGTCAAAAAGGTTGACTTTTCGACCATATTCAAATATAATTATCGTAAAAAGAGGGTGATTGTCGTGTTTTTTGAACAAGAGAATATATCTTTTCAAATTCTGGATGTGTTGTATATCAAGAGGGGAAGCATCCGGACGGATAACTATGGTAGAAATTTTGAAGCCATATCTCTTCGTTATGAAGCAAGCAGTGTGGTGGAGTACAATGGGAAACGAATTGAATTTGGTGACAACACCATAGGCTTTTTTCCTGCCAATCTGGATTACAAAAGAACATCCGGAGGGGACAGGATGATAGTAATACATTTCAAGACCTTTGATTACAGTACAAAGAATATAGAAAAATTTGTTCCGTCGGATTACAAAAAATATCAAAAGCTTTTTGAGGAGGCACTGAGGATATGGAACAGCAAATCCGTTTCATATATACACAAGACTGCCTCTGTGCTAAATCTTATATTTGCCGAGCTCTATGCCGACAACAAAAAAAGCAATAAACAAAAGCTGAAAATTTCAGATTCGGTAGAATATATAGACAATAATTGCCTTGACAGGGATTTCAAGCTATGCAAGGCGGCGGAAAAATCCTATATGAGCGAAACTCACTTCCGCAGACTGTTCAAGGAGGAGTTCGGTATTTCGCCAAAACAATATGTGATAAATTACAGAATAAAGAGAGCAGCATCTCTTATAATTGCAGGCTATCACTCTCTTAAGGAAATAGCCTCTATGTGCGGCTATGATGATTACAAGCACTTTTCCGTGGAATTCAAAAAAATAACCGGCATTTCCCCGTCGAAATACCGATATAATAAAAATAAATTATTTATCTGACAAAAACATCTTTTCAAGAACTAAAAGTTTGTTTCAATTTTTCCATGTTGTTGCATAAATTCCATTGACATCAGTTGGACAACTGATATAATCTAATACAGTTGTGCAAAAAGTATGAGGAGATGTTTGAAGCAATGAAAGGAAAATTGGAATACAAGTGGATTATAGTGGCAACATCATTTCTGATGGTAATGATTTGTCTCGGTTTTTGCAGTTCTACCAAGAGTCTGTTTATTGCTCCGGTGACTGCTGCACTGGGCATTGACAGGGGAATTTTTTCCATCAATGACAGTATGAGATTTATTACAACGGCTGTTGTGAATGTGTTTTTTGGAGCCTTGATAAACCGCTTCGGAGCAAAAAAGCTTATAGGTGCCGGCTTTATTTGCCTTATAGCATCACAGCTTATTTATTCTTTCGCAACAAATGTTTTTGCTTTTTACATAGGCGGTATCCTCCTCGGTATGGGACTTTCCTGGACTACTACAACTATGGTCGGTGCCATTGTCAACAGGTGGTGCAGGGAGCAGAAGGGAACCATTATGGGTATCGTCCTTGCCTCCAACGGTCTTGGCGGAGCCATTGCTATTCAGATAATAACACCGATAATTGAGTCCGGTGCTTTCGGCTATCGTAATGCATACCGTCTGGTTGCACTGATTCTTCTGGTTGTTTTTGCGGTGGTTATGATTTTTTTCAAAAACAGTCCCTCTAAGGATGACAAAACAACAATGGAGGTTGGCAAGAAGAAATCCCGTGGCCGTGAGTGGGTAGGTATATCCTATGAAGAGGCAAAAAGAATGCCTTACTTCTACTGTGCACTTATCTGCATTTTCTTAACCGGGCTTGTTCTCCAGTCTGCAAACGGAGTAGCCGCAGCACATATGAAGGATACCGGACTTGACCCTGTGTTTGTGGGAAAAGTTCTAAGCATTCATTCACTTGCACTTGCAGGCTTTAAGTTCCTCGTCGGTGTGATATACGACAGATTCGGTCTTCGCACTACAATAAATATCTGCTCCGTAACTGCGGTAATTGTAATGATACTACTCATGCTTATCGCTGATTCGTTTGTCGGCAGGATATTTGCATTTATCTATGGCATATTCTCATCTTTGGCACTTCCTCTTGAAACTATTATTCTTCCCATTTATGCCGGAGACCTTTTCGGTCAGAAATCCTTCAACAAAATTCTCGGTATTTTTGTTTCGGTCAACACTGCAGGCTATGCGGTGGGTGCTCCTATGATTAATCTGATTTTTGACAGATTCGGAAGCTACAATCCCGGTTTTGCATTCTGTGCAGTTCTTATGGTCGGAATTATCATTGTTATGCAATTTGTAATAAGCACCGGTCACAGACTCCAGAAGAAAATAGAAGCGGAGGCAAACTGAACGGGAAAAAACAAAATTTTTCAAAAAAACTCTTGATTTTCCATCTGACTTGTGTTAAACTATTATGCGGTTAATACACACATATATGGATGTGCACGGGTTTTGCACGAAAATCCGACATAGTTTTCGTGTCCTTTGCACAGGCGAAGTATATGGAGGGTAACAAAATTATTGGAGGTGTTTTAATATGTCAGTTATTTCTATGAAACAGTTGTTGGAGGCAGGTGTTCACTTCGGTCACCAGACCAGAAGATGGAACCCTAAGATGGGCGAGTATATCTATACCGAAAGAAACGGTATATATATCATCAATCTTCAGAAGACAGTTAAGAAGATTGTAGAAGCTTACGATTTCATTAAGGAAGTTGCAGAAAGCGGCGAGAGCATTCTCTTTGTAGGTACCAAGAAGCAGGCTCAGGATTCCATCAAGGAAGAAGCTGTAAGAGTTGGTATGTACTATGTTAATGCAAGATGGCTCGGCGGTATGCTCACCAATTTCAAGACAATCCAGAAGAGAATCGAAAGATTAAATCAGCTCAAGAAGATGGAAGAAGACGGCACATTTGATCTTCTTACCAAGAAGGAAGCTACAAAGCTCAAATTGGAAATCGAAAAGCTCGAAAAGTACCTTGGCGGTATCAAGGATATGAAGAAGCTCCCCGGTGCTCTCTTTGTAGTAGACCCCAGAAAGGAAAAGATCGCTGTAGCAGAAGCTCACAAGCTCGGTATCCCCGTAGTTGCTATTGTTGATACAAACTGCGATCCTGATGAAGTAGATTATGTAATCCCCGGTAACGATGATGCTATAAGAGCAGTTAAGCTCATTGCATCCACAATGGCAAATGCTATTATAGAAGGTAACCAGGGTGAAGATGCTCTTCCCGTAGCTCCCGAAGCAGAGGAAGCAGAAGAAGCAGAAGACGCTGAATAATTTATATACGGAGGTAATAGTCATGGCTAATTTCACAGCACAGGACGTTAAGGATTTAAGAGAAAGAACAGGTTGCGGTATGATGGACTGTAAGAAAGCTCTTACAGAATCCAACGGCGATGTAGAAAAGGCTATAGAATTTTTGAGAGAAAAAGGTCTTGCAGCTGCTGCTAAAAAAGCAGGCAGAATTGCAGCAGAAGGTCTTGTTGATGTATATGTAAATGCTGATGCAACAGTAGGTGCTGTTATCGAAGTTAACTCTGAAACAGACTTCGTTGCAAAGAATGCAGAATTCAAGGAATTCGTTGCTAAGCTTGCACAGATTGTTGCAGAACAGAATCCTGCAGATGTTGATGCATTAAACGCTCTCACATACGATGGCGATATGACAGTAGAAGCAGCTCTCAAGGACAAGATTCTTACCATCGGTGAGAATATGAAGATAAGAAGATTCCAGAGATTTGAAGGCAAGATTGCTGCATATGTTCATGGCGGCGGCAGAATCGGTGTTCTCGCTAACATCGAGGGCGAAGATATAGCTGCTACCAAGGAAGTTTGCATGCATATCGCTGCTATCAATCCTCTCTATCTCTCTCAGGAAGTTGTTCCTGCAGAAGATGTAGAAAAGGAAAAGAAGATTATCATTGCACAGATTAAGGAAGACCCCAAGAATGCTTCCAAGCCCGACAACATCATCGAAAAGATGGTTGGCGGTAAGATTAACAAATTCTATGAGCAGAACTGTCTCATGCAGCAGGAATTCTGCGTAAACCCCGACTATAAGGTAGAAAAGTACCTTGCAGAAAAAGGTGTAAAGCTTGTTGACTTCGTAAGATTTGAAAAGGGCGAAGGTATCGAAAAGAGAGAAGATAACTTTGCAGACGAAGTTGCAGGTATGATTAAATAATTTAATCTTGCTTTGTTTGGCTCACAGATGTCAATGATGTCTGTGAGCTTTTTTGTTTGACATAGATCATTTGTATTGATATTATAAGAATAATAAAATTTTATAAGTACATAATAAGATTGGAGGTATCAGTATGGAAATTAAAAAAATTGGTATTCTTACCGGCGGCGGAGACTGCCCCGGTCTTAATGCAGTTATAGCCGCAGTTGTAAAAACTGCAGTCAATAAATACGGAATAGAAGTTGTGGGTATAAAGAACGGATACAGGGGACTTTTTCTTGGAGAAAGTCAGATTGTTCCGTTGGAGGCCTCGGCAGTTGGTGATATAATAGACAAGGGCGGTACAATTCTTTTTAATTCCAACAAGGACAACCTCTTTAAATATCCCCGCCGTGACAAAAACGGTTTTATCCATGATGAGGATGGAAAAGTTGTATATGATAATCTTTCCCATGTTGCAGTAGATAATTTAAAGAAAAACGGTATAGATGCTCTTGTTATTATAGGCGGAGACGGAACTCTTACCTCCGGCAGGGATTTTGCAAGACTTGGAGTTCCTGTTATCGGTGTGCCAAAAACCATCGACAATGACCTTAACTCTACTGACCGCACCTTTGGCTTTGATACTGCCGTATGCCGTTGTGTGGAGGCTATTGCAAGCATCAATACCACAGGCGAAGCCCACCATAGGGTTATGGTGGTAGAGGTTATGGGCAGAGGGGCAGGACATATAGCACTTCATGCGGGAATTGCCGCAGGTGCCGATGTGGTTCTAATTCCGGAAATTCCATATGATATTAATATAGTTGCAAAAAGGGCAAAAGAGGCGCTTAAAGGCAAAAGGCAGTATTGCCTCATAGTTGCGGCAGAGGGTGTCAGTCTTCCTAGTGGCGAAAAAAGCGGTACATCGACATCCTTGTCACCCGATGGCTTCAAGTTTGGCGGTGTGGGAGATGCCATTGCCGCTTCTGTTCAGGATATCTTAAACGGTGAGCGTGACGATAACGGCTATGCCGTAAATGAAATTATAATGGATGCAGAGGCAAGATGCACGGCTCTGGGACATATCCAGAGAGGCGGAACACCTACTGCATACGACAGAATCCTCTGCTCAAGATACGGAAAAAAGGCTGTTGAAGCACTCCTTGAGGGAAAACATTCCCATATGGTAGCACTAAGGGGTTCAACTCTTGTTACAGTGCCCCTTGATGAAGTAATACCTACAGATGATATGGATTCAAACTTCCGCCCTGTGGATGTAAACGGGGAATATGTAGAGCTTGCCAGAACTCTCGGAATTTCTCTAGGTGATAAATAATATTGATTTAGTTTTTATTTTGGTGTATAATATATCCGGAGCATGTGTGGAATGAGCTACACAGGTTCCGGATTATATGTCAGGAGGCTACGTAAATGATTCAGTACAAAGATACATACAATAAATGGCTTTCTTCTTTGGTGGTTGATGATGCCACAAAAAAGGAAATGGAAACCCTTACAGAGGAACAAAAAGAAGAATATTTTTACAAAGAACTGGATTTTGGTACGGCAGGACTTAGGGGCATAATTGCACCGGGGCCTAACTGTATGAACATATATACCGTAAGAAAGGCTACTCAGGGACTTTGTGAGGATGTTAAAAACTGCGGAGAGGATGCAGTGCGTCGTGGAGTTGTTATCTCTTACGATTCAAGACATTTTTCCCATGAATTTGCTCAGGAGAGTGCCTGTGTGCTTGCCGCCAACGGCATCAAGGCATATATTTTTGATGCGCTTCGTCCCACACCGGAGCTTTCCTTTGCGGTAAGGCATCTTGGCTGTGCAAGAGGTATTATGATTACCGCAAGCCACAACCCCAAGGAATACAACGGCTACAAGGCATATGGCGAGGACGGGGGACAGCTTCCTCCGGAATCTGCAGATTATGTAGTATCCATTATGAACAAAATGGATATCTTTGCAGAT
>JAZQBI010000015.1:0-15304 GCA_045545635.1 Clostridia bacterium
TGATATTGCAGCTATCCTGAAGATGGATGACACAATAAGCGACAGAGTTTATCAGCCTTATCAGATACTTAAACTTGATGAAAGTGCATATTACGAAGAGTACGATGCAAATGATGAATTAAAGGCAAGTATTCACGCAAATATTGCGGCAAATCTCAATAAGGATGCAACTGTTGAAGATTTCATTTCCTTGTTTGAAGATGCAGTCGTAGTGGAGAATGTTGATGTCAAGGAAGGCGACAAGCTTAGAGAATACATAGAATTAAACGCAGAAGCTCTCGGCATTTCCGAGCGAAATGAGTATAAGGTTATATATAGTGATCCCGAGCTTTTTGGCGAAGATAACAAGCTTATGCTGATTTCCGCTATGGAGGACTATCCCTTCACAGGAAAAAAAGCAGTCGATGTAGCTGATAAGTTCTGCGAGGAAATTCTTGTTACTCTTCTTCCGGAATCAGAGGATGCTCCGGGCGTTATTGATAGCTTTATTTTGGATTTTGCTCAGACTCTTGAAGCAAACGGTGCGGATATCACTGCATATAAAGAAGCAAAAAAACCTCTTGATTTGTGTGTGGATATAGCAACATATGCTCCGTTCACTTCAATAAAATCCTTTGTTGATGCAATAAACACTGTAGTTGAAGCAGACAAGGAAGAAGAAACCGAAGTATCCAAACCATCCAAACCTACCGGCACCGGTGGCGGTGTAAGCATATCCGGTGGCTCCAAGGGTAATTCTTCTGTTTCTATTCCGGTAGCAAAACCGGAGGAACCCAAAAAGGAAGAAACAGTTCAGCCCGGCAAAACGGAGTTTACCGATATTGCAGACGTTGCCTGGGCAAACGAAGCTATCCTTTCGCTTAAGGAAAAAGGAATCATTGCAGGCAGAGGAGATGGAATATTTGCTCCTAACGATATGGTAACCAGAGAGGAATTTGTAAAGATGCTTTCTGTTGCCGTTGGACTTGAGCTTGCAGACAGCGATATCAAGTTCTCCGATGTAAAAGGTGACGAATGGTTTGCTCCCTATGTGTACGCTGCAAGCAAAGCCGGAATCGTAAACGGTATAGGTGATGGCTTTGGTGTAGGACAGAAAATTACCCGTCAGGATATGACAGTTCTCATTATGAGAGCTATAGAATACAAAAAAGTAAACCTCGAAGCTGTGAGAGACGGTATGGCGTTCACCGATGAAATAGCACCTTATGCAAAGGATGCAGTAGCAAAGCTCTGGTCAGCAGGTCTTGTTAACGGTGTAAGCGAAACAAACTTCTTACCCACAAATACCGCCTCCCGTGCCGAAGCTGCAAAAATGCTTTTTGAAATGTTAAACGCAATCGACTGATTGCATAACATATTTTTCAGCATAGTACTTCATTAGAATTTAATTTTTATAAAGAATTCCAGGAGGAAAAAACATGAAAAAAATAATTAGTTTATTACTTGCAATAATGTTGGTTATGAGTATGATGACATTTAATGTAATGGCATCGACGGATACACTTGTTGTAGTAACTACTGCCGAAGACAATATAGCAGACGGTAATCTTGCAACAAGCGGAAATCAGGGCTATTCTACAAACGGTACCGGAAATGTTACTGTAGCTCCAATTGAGACAGGTTCCGACAATAAGATTTTCAGCATGATAAAAACTAACGGTGCAAAGTATGACAGCTCCGGTGTTCTTGCACTTCGTGTGACTGGTGCTGCTAATCAGAATAAAAGCTTCTTTTCAAGTAGCATGAGCAGATTTACAGCAGATGTTATGCTCCCGTCTACTGTAGGTACAACTATGTTATTTGTACCCCGTTCTCAGTGGTCAACCGCCGCTACAACAGAAACCGGATTTGGTGTACGCCTTAAGGATGGCGGTGCGTACTACTATGATGTTGCTACCGGAGAATTCATTTCTTTTATTGATAACGGTACAATGAAGGCTGACGAATGGTATCATATTGAAGCTATAATGGATAGCCGTGAAGCAAAACTTACCGGAAACAAAACATATATGAATGCCTTTGTGTACGATAGTAAAGGTAAGCTTGTTGGTACAAGTAACTGGCAGTATGTGTCAAATGTTAAGCCATATAGCACTCATTATTCATTCCTTTCAGTTCAGATTCAGACATATGGATATGATGAAGGAAATATAGTGAAGATAGATAAATTTAACGCATATACTATTTCTTCATTACCCGAATATACTATGGAATCTGCATCTCTGGCAGATACCAATAGTTATGTAAGTTCCGATTCCAGCAAAAGTTACAGAGTACTTGCAACGCCTTTCAACGGTAACGGTAACGGTAATGTTGTGACCAACACTGAATACAGCAATGGTAATGTGCTTTATGACCCCTCCGAAACAAGAGCTGCAAGAATAGAGATGGATGTTCGTTTCCCATCCCTTGCAACAGATGATGAATTTGATATTTTTTCATTCTATCATGGTCAAGGCGGTGGTATTCAAGGCCCCGGTATTTACAGCGATAAAACTTCAATTTTTGAAGGTACTGTAAATATTGCTTCCACAGCACTTACAGTTAAGAGCTACAACGCAACAACCGGACTTTACGATACACCGGTTACTCTTGAGGGCGGTGATGCTTCCTATACAATAGAAGCGAACAAATGGTATACACTCGTTTGGGATATTGATCATACAGATCCTGAAGCTCCTGTAGGTATGCTTTATGTTAAAGATGCAGAGGGAACAGTACTTGCAAAAGCTGCTTCCCAATATGCTATTGAGCCGATGCCTCAAAATACGAATGGTCAAAACATAAATCTTCTTATGTACATAGCAAGTTTTTTGAAAAACAGAGTATACAATGTGGATAATACCAATATCTACAAAGCAGTAGCCATGAAAGATCTTGAAAGTGATTCCACAAGAGAAGTAGTATTTGAAGATGATTTTGAAAGTTATGAAGCCGGTACCGGCTATGTTGAGCTTGTTCAGAGCAGACAAGGTTTGAAAAATCCTGCTTCTTATTGGGATACAGCAGCAGTAATTACAGAAGAACCCGTAGACTTTAGCGCACCACTTCCCAGCACAGATCCCGTAGCTTTTGCATTCACATATTCAAATCCTGTTCCGGCTTCCGTACTTACAACAAATAATATCGAGTTATATGCAGACGGCATTAAGATGTCCACAGGATACACAATTACACCGGGAACACTGGATGCAAATAACTGCACAACAACCTTTACCGTTGCTACAGGCGTACTTGACTGGGGTACGGACTATGTTATAAGAGTTAAAGCGGATGTAGTTGACTACAACACAGCACTTTCCGGCGGTGTTCCTGCTGAACCCGGTCTCTATAAGGATATAGCATTCTCAGTTGCAGACCTCACACCTGACTGTACAATCGCAGGCGAATTTGTTGAGGGTGCAGGCACAGTAGGAGCAAAGGTTACATTCAACAGTAATGAAGACAGCCCCTTGACCTGTTATGCAATTCTTGCAGTATACGAGGGCAACAAGCTGGTAGGACTTAAGAAGAGTGCAGAAATCACAGTTCCTGCAAATGCAGAAAATTATGAAGCTACAGTAGAAGCTACAGCACTTCCTGCAGGTGCAAAGGCAAAGATTTTTGTGTGGAATAACTTCGAAACAATGAGACCTTGGGTTAGCCCCATCGTTTTAGGCGAATAATTCAAATAGGAGAAAACTCATGATACGAGGATTACGACGCTTGTTGCTTATGTTGATGATGCTTCTGGCATTGTCACTTACAGCAAATGCGCAGTCTGAATATGGCATCAAAGAACTTACTGTACGACTGAATAATGTCGGTGCAGAGGCTCAAATAGAGATTAAGGGAACCCCCGGTTCCCTTGTCTCTGTGGAGCTTGTACGTCCTGATGCCACAGTAGGTCAGGCTTATACAGAAGATGACCTTATGAATGTCTTTGCCGGCTTTGATATGGTAGAAATTCCCCAAAGCGGCAAAGCGATATATACCTATACAGCCGAGGACGACCTTGGCGTGTACAACTTCCGTGTGTGCGGAGAGATAGAGTCGGTATTATACACAGCTACCGACAACGAAGTTCCCCTTAGCAAACCCGATGACTTCTTCACCACCATGTGGTCCGAAGGACTGAAGACTACGGTAGAAGATCATATTCAGGGACCTGTATGGATTCGTAAGAATGTTCTTACAAATAACGTTAAAGCAAATGCAGAAATTATCAAAAAAGAAATGGATAGGAGAGAACCTGGTAAACGTTATCTCTATATCCACACCGACAGTGTTCAGGATATTTTAACTCAGGGAACAGATGTTTTGTGGAAGAAAGAAAATGTTGAAGAGCTTGCCGCACTTCTTGATAACTTCTTTAGCATATACTACGAAGTAGGCGGTGAACTTGACGGTATATATACCGATAATGAAGCGGTTATGAATACATGGCAGGTTCGCGGTTTCAACCCGGATGGATTATCCACCACTGCGGAGATTATTGACAGAAATCTTGAAAATATAGTTTCAGACCTCACATATATCAATTACTTGCGACCTCTGCTTGTTGAACGTGGTTTTAACTTCAAGATAAATACCGACCTTGGCAGAAATGAACTCTACGATATTGGTTACTATCAGGCATATGTAAATCCCGATAAAGCGAGCAAGGGTTACAGTAACTACCTTATATGGGACGCTGTAACGGCAAACTACAAAAATGAATGTCTCACAAAGGGTATATATGAGCCTGCTAAGAAGTACTTCCCCAATGTATACTACTGTAACTATAGTTCAGGTGACAGAATAGCCGCTGACTATACCGGTGGTGTTCACAAGTATGAACTTGGCGGAGACCGTACCAAAGCCGGTACACATTCCTGCCCTGTACTCTACGATTCTTCCGCGGGTTCACCATATCTTGAAGCAAGAGGGCTTGCGAACAGTATGCGTGGTGTAATGCTTGCAACAGAAGGCGGAAAGGTAATGCCCTGGGTAGTATCCAAGGGTTATCACAACTTTAGTCACATAAGCGAGGATCTTCCTTACTTCTACGAATATCTTTTCCACATAGCTCTCTGTAACCCCGAGGTACTTCTTCTGTATGGACCCAGATATTATAGTGATGATCCCACAGACAGGGTACAGCTCAATATTACCGGTATGAGAGAAGCTCTGGAAGAATTTAATGAGTATGCAGTGAAGGCAGATGCCGAAACGCTTATTGAAAATCGTATTAACACTCAGGACTTTATGGTTTCCGGTATGTATACAAACGGCAGAAACCTCTGGCGTATCACCCCCGATAACACAGTAGTATCGGTGGAAAACTTCTTAAAGTCCGATGACGGCAATCCTACCTTCTATGTAAGCGGTCAGACAGTTACATTCCCCGGCGGTACTATCCTAGACAATATGTACTCCGAGTATGGCTACTGGGTAGAAACCGAGGCAGGAGTAGAACCTACCATAACCTACGATGAGGTTCCGGAAACTACAACACTCACATACCGCTACTATGACAAGTTCGGTATAGAAATTACGGAAGATATTAAATGGGAAGACGTTTACACTGTTGCGATATATGTGGACGGACTCTTGGAAAATGTATCTGACAAGGAAATGAATGTTGCAAAATACGATGGCAACAAACTTGTAAGTGTTGAACCATTAAAGTCCGACATATGGACAGGCAAAAACGCAAGACTTATTTCCTTCAATATAAAGGGCAAGACAAATTCCAAGCTTTTCACATGGCAAAGTCTCGAAAGTCTTGTACCCCTTATGCCCGCACTTCCGTGGAGATGCAGATAAATTAATAAATATAAACTCACTAAAATGGAGTTGATTCAAAAAAAATGAAAATAAGAAAAATTATATCATTACTTACAGCACTATTTGTGCTTTCTGCCGCATTGCCCGTTTGGGCAGATGCCACGCTGACTCAGTATTTAAGCACCTTTACCGGTGATGAATTCTATGGATCGTCTGTTCCTACTTCCGGTTCATACGGTACTCTGGGTACCAATGCTCCGGCAGGCTCGCTCACCGTAATAGAGGAAGAGGATTCCAACAAGGCATATCAATACTCCGGCGGAGCTGCCACCAAGCACTCAATTGCGGTATATACCTATAGCAATAAGGCTGCAGAAAATGTACTTACCAATGCAGTTTATCAGAAGATGACGGCAAGGGTTAAGTTTTCCTCAACTCTTGCTCAGACACAGCTCTTTACACTTGCTAAAGCTTGGAATCTATCCACAACCACAGATACCGGTGGTGTTGTTATCAAAAACGGCGGTGCATATTACTACGATATGGAAAGCCAGATGTATGTTAATTTTGTACAAGACGGTTCTTTGAATGTGGATACCTGGTATACAGTGGAACTTGTATACGACTTCTCCGGTACCGGCAACTATATGGCGGCATCGGTATATGATGAAAACGGAGTGGTAGTAGATAGCTGCACATTTACATATGTAAGTGAATTTGCACGATATAATGCAAAAAATGCTCATCTTCGTACACACATCAACTTTTCAAATGTGCCGGAAAACGAAACTATTCTTGTGGATGATATAGCAATCTATGCTTTGAGTGAGGTTGCAACACTCACTTGCACAGATGCATCTTACGATCAGGAAAGCTCAAAGGCAGTATTCACATTTGAAGATACACTCGACCGGGCCTTCTTTACAGAGGCAAATATAAAAGTTGTTCCCGAAAACCCTGAGCTTGATGTGGCAGGCTTATACGATGTATCCATAGAGGACAATATCGTTACCGTGGATATGTCCCGTATGCCATATGCCGAGAAATTTACTGTAGTTGCCAGTGCTTATGCACTTAGCCAGAATGTTGAGTGTGAGGTTACAACTCCCGAGGACCCATTTGAGCAGGTAGTTGTAGGTGCAGATTTTTCGGTAGACGGTGACAATGTTACACCTACTGTAAGCTTAGACAATACATCCACCATAGACAGAGACTATATGTTTGTGGTTACAAGCTGGAATTCCAAAGACGAATGTATTGCAATACGTGCTATTACAGGTTTTATTGCTGCAGGTGAAGATGACGAGGTTGAACTTCCCGAGGTACCTTGCAAAGGTGAGGGAAGTGTAGTCCGTATATCTCTTGTAGATAATTGGCTTAATATGACACCAATTGGTGATGTTATTACATGCGAGTTAGGAGGGAACTGATAATGAAAAGATTCAATAAAAGATTAACATCCATAGTCCTTGCATTAGCTTTGCTTGTAACTCTTTTTGCAGTTCCTGTATTTGCCGAGGAGCCTGTAGCAGCTGATGTTGCTTCCTACGACCGCAATGCCATAGAACTTCTTAATATTGTCGGTATAACAGAGGTTGCACAGAGCGATGACCTTAATACCAAGGTCTCCAGAGCAGAATTTGCTGCACTGCTTACTCGTTTTGTAGGCAATTACAATCCCACTGTTGCAGACAGCGTAAGCTTTAAGGATGTGCTTCCCGGTTCATTTGGTGAGCACTATATCACTACCGCAGTTGCTTCCGGATATATGCAGGCGGTAAACGAAGATTATTTCTATCCTGCATGGGAAATTACAGCTGTTGATGCTGCAAGATCACTTCTTATGTGTCTTGGCTATGGAGATGTTGCACGAAATAATGAAGCATTCTCAAAGTTCACCAAGTCACTAAAGCTTTATAATGATGTTAACACAGAAAGCTTCACCCGTGGTGAGCTTTACAAGATGATATAC
Organism: Clostridia bacterium; assembly: GCA_045545635.1. Lineage (GTDB taxonomy): Bacteria > Bacillota > Clostridia > UMGS1810 > UMGS1810 > RGIG8748. Next base: position 7,721 of record JAZQBI010000015.1, read on the forward strand.
AATGCCCTCAATGCTCCCGTAATGGAGCAGACCGGTTTTGCAGACGACAACATCTTGTATGAGCAAATGAAGGATATAACCGCACTCTACAGATACCACGATATTGTAAGAAGCGAAGGAGTCATCACCGGAGCTGAGGGTGTAATCCTTGGCAGCGGCGGCAGAACCGAACTTGAAAAAGGTTTGATTGAGTTTGACGGTGTTCCTTTCATTTCCCCTGAGTTTGATATGACCAGCGTACTCGGAAGAGAAGTATATCTCTACTGGAAAGAATTGGGCGGTGCCTATGATTTAGCCGTTCATGTAGAAGTTATGGATGATAAATCCATCAAGCTCAAGGCAGATGATATAATATCATTCTCATCCAATACCTATGTATATGAGATTGAAGAAGGCAAAGAAAAAAAGACAGTTCTTGATTCTCCGTATGTTGTTTATAACGGAGAAGAATATACCGGTGCATATGTTACCGATATTATGATTCCCGACAACGGAGACATCACAATTGTTGAAAATGTAAGCGGTTCAAGAGACCTTGTTATTATCCGCGAGTTTGAAGATGTTCTTGTAAAACTTGTTATAAATGAAGAGGATGAAAAAGCTATCATTGGCGAGGAACTTGGTCAGAGATATGATGTCGGTACTTTTGAGGAAAATGTAAAGTACTATGACGAATACGGTCTTGCTTCAGCTCTTGGTGATATCAAAGCAGGAAATGTAATTGCTGTTTCTCAGAGTGCTACAGGAAAGCGAACCACAATTTATATTTCCACTGCCAATGTAAGCGGAAGTCTTACAAGTTATGATGATAAAGAATGGGTAATAGGAGAGGAAGCATATCCCGTTTCCGCTGCTTTGGCTCGCAGAATCAGTATGGGTGTGGAATCGGTTCCTGATTTTAATAAGAGCTATAATTTCTATATCAATATTAACGGTGAAATCGCATTTGTAGGAGATGGTGCAAGTGCTCTGGAAGACGGCGTATTCTATGGTGTAGTAACCGCAAGATCTTCCGGCTCCGGTTTTGATTCCGAAATAGGAATCAAGGTTTTCTCAAAGACAATGGGTGGCTTTGAAACCTATCTTATTGCCGATAAGCTTGAATTAAACGGCAAGAGAGCAGACAGCACGGATGTTATTGCAGCACTCAACAAAAACGGCAGAGACGGTATTGCTACAAATAATTTCATTGCACAGCCCGTAAAGATAGGCTTAAATGATGAAAACAAAGTTATCTACCTTATGCAGGCGGCATCCGACAATGATGATGGTTTGGGCTTCTTCTACTTTATGGGTAGTTCCAGACAGGACACTAAGGGTACATACTATCAGTACAGGAATGTCCTTTCATACTCCAATATGGGCGGTCATGACTTTGCCGCTGCACCAAAGGATAGCGGTTACTTGCAGGCAGGCTACATAACCTCCACTGAAACAATTCAGATTCCTTTCTTTGCTCCCGAGGGAGATGAGCTTATAGGTGCAATAGATACTTCGTCCGAAAAGGCATTTATCTCTGCAACAAGACCTTCAGGCTCAATTCCTTTCATAGTATATAAAGAAGACGAAGAAGACCTTGCAGCTTCCTTCATAATTCGTGCTGTGGAAGCGGGAGAAAAAGAACACTGTGAAACCACAGTAAACATTCACTGCATACTTTCCATAACAGAAAAGGTTGTAGATGAAGAGGTTGTAACGTGCATCAAGACAAACAAGATGACATACTATCTCAATGATCCAAAGATTAATCTGAATGCACTGAAAATCTGGGATACTCTTGAAAAACCCGATGCGGTTGTTCCGTGGGTTGACCCTGCAACGGGCAAACAGGGTGTTCACAAGGTAGTTCCCGGTGATATAGTAAATATTTCCGCAGATGCTACCGGCTTTATCAAAGCGATGGAAATTGTATACGACAGCACAAACAAGAAAATGATGGGTAAAGGTACCGGTACCGGTGCAAGTTACGGTTACATAAACAGCGACACCATCTGGTACAGCCGTAATACAGAGTATAACCTTACTCTATTGCATGTACTTAAGATTGAAGACGGCTATATGTCCGCTACCAATGCCAAGGACCCTGCAGACTATATTGAAGATCCCGACAGTGCAAGACACTACCTTGGTGTTGTTCCGCCTATTATCTGTGTGGAAGAATCAGGCAACAAGCTTACTTCCAGAAATGCTGTTAACTCCGACCTCATAGGCTACTATGATTCACCGGAAGACCACGCAATGGTAATTCTTATGCACCGTTACGCACAGCAGCAGGGAACATCATTTGTTATTAAGAAATAAGGAGGATGCCAATCATGAAAAAAGTATTAGTTAGATTTTTATCGGTAGTATTGGCATTGTCTCTTATGCCTACTATTGCACTTGCAGGACCTCAGGACAGCTTCGTAAAGGGTGACCCGGATACATTCTGGGGCATCCTCTACACACCATCTAACAGCGATGACACCTTTGTCAAATCTGTTAATGTTACAACACCCATGCTTGAAGCAGACGGAGCAAAAGCTCTTGCAAAAAAGATTGCAGCTCAGCTCAAGGCTCAGCCTGAGGGCAAGAGATGTATCGACCTTACAAACTTCACATACTGTCTTTCCGACAATATGCAAAACTATTTCTTCCTTTCAGAGGATTCCAAGGAGTATTTAAGAAACAATACTGATAGCTTCTTTAAGGCTCTCAAGGATGAGGGAGCACCTCTTGATGTTGTAATAGACGATAACGAGTCCGGTATAGTTTGCTACGCTGTAGAAAACTATGCAATCCAGAACTTCAAGGGTGAAGGCGAATCCATCGCCCAGACCATAAAGACCAAAGGACACCTCTACGAGGATTGGATTAAAGAACAGCTTATAGCGATTGAGAAGATGCCCGAATATCAGAAAGTAAGACCTCTTCTTGAACAAAACGGATTTGTATTCGGTGAAGAGTACGACCTTGAATACATCAACATCTTCCCCGGTGCTCAAGAACCCAGAAGAACAGTATTCTACTCCAAGGAGCGTCCCGAGGGTGCAGATATTGCATATCAGATATTCAACGCAACCATGAACGAGGGTATATACTTTACTGCATACCGTGAGGTTGTGTATGACCAGATAAAGAAGTACTATCCTGATATCAAGTTTTCCAACTATGGTGACGCTGTTGGCACAGGTATGCTCGATATGGTTAACTATCAGGGTACACCATCCAAGGCAACCGGCCACAAGAGCACCTTTATCACAGGTACACACACTGCACCTGTTCGTTACGGTAACTTTAAGGATATCGTAAAGAATCCTCCTGCAGATTACCCTTGGGATACAATGCCCAACACATCTTTTAACCAGCTTCTCCACGCTATGAGAAGCACCCAGAACAATACCATCGCTTCCAACAACGAAATCGGATTTATGGTATGGGTAGGTATCAAGGGATGGAGTGTCCCCACAGGTCAGGGCGGTTACAACAACTTCAACCACACAGACTACTATCAGGAGGCAATGTTCCATTTCGGACTTTGTAATCCTGACCCCTGGCTTATATACAATCAGGATTCCTCCAGCACAGGTGACGATTTAAATCTTTTAAAGAGGATATTTGCTCAGCTTGGCGAACTTGTTGGCTTTGAAGACCGCAAGGTTATAATACCTACATTAAATCAGGTTGTTACCTATGACCAGAGATATGTAGTTTCCGGTATGAGTGCCAACGGCAAGGGTATATTCCGTGTTACTCCTGACCTTTACTGTCCCGGAGTATCTATGGACAACTTCTTAGTAAGCACCATGGACGGAATTACCTTTAAAATAGGTAACCAGTATGTTAAGTTCCCGGAGGGCAGTTACATCTATCAGCCCGAGGATAAGGTATCCGAGTACGGCTTCTGGGTAATTACAGAAGAACCCGTATGGCCTCAGGAGTGGAGAACAGCTGATGATCCGCTTCCGGATATGCCAATCGCTACCGATGACTTTATCCCCACAGGTATAGACTACGAGAGCACAGAAACAATGCCCGATCCAAATAACTATGAAAAGAAGAAGGTTGTTGAGGACGATGCTCCCGCAGGTCCTGTTCCTTCCACACCTTCAGCTCCATCCGAGGATGATAAGGATGATAAGCCTGCAGTATCCAAGCCTGCAGCTATCACACTCAAACTCAATCCCATCACCGGAAAGGACGTCAAGCCTGCGCTTGTTGCAGGCGGTATGCCTCAGGATATGGTAGGACATTGGGCACAGCACTCAATGGCTAATATGATGGGACTTGGTATAATGAACGGTACAGGCATTGGTATGGAACCTGACAGACTTATTACCAAGGCAGAATTCCTCACTATGCTCACCCGAATACTCGGTGTCAAGACTACCGGTTACAAAGGCGGATACACCGATGTTGCAGAAGGTGACTGGTATGCCGATGTTATGGGAACAACTGCCGGCGGCGGTTGGATAGAGGATGAGAACGGTCTTCTTAACCCCACAGTTGACCTTACCCGCGCAAAAATGTGTGTTATTCTTGCAAAAGCACTTGGTGTGACCTCAAATGGTGCAACATCCGATTTTGCAGACATCTACTTCCTTGGTGCAGACGCAAAGGAAGCTGTAAACATAATGAATTCACTGGGTATTATCGAAGGTTATCCGGACGGCAACTTTGGCCCCAACAACATCTGTACAAGAGCAGAGGCTGCTACAATCTTTGAAAGAATACTATTAAAGATACCCGAATTATTCGGAGCAGAAAACTAATAATATTTCCTGTATTTACGGCGTGGCAATATGCCTCGCCGTAAATAACAGGCAGCAGTCAGTAGTAAATAATTTTTAATATTGACTATTGCTTGTTATAAATAAAAGAATATACTGAATTTAATGGCGGAGGAATTTTATGAAAAGAAAATTTGTATCAATCATGTCAGCTTTAATATGCGTTTGTATGCTTTGCACTATCTTTCCCTTAAACACTTCCGCTATGGAAAAAGGGAAAAAGGCTACTTATTTTGCATATCTTTTTGGCTACAGTAACGAAACCGACAACATATTTAAACCCTATGACCTTACAAGCAAAGATTTGTATTCCAAGGGTGCAAAGGCTGTTGCAAAAGAGACTGCGTTCTACTTAAAAATGATGCCCGACGGCAGACGAGCTATTGATATACACGGCATTTCTTACGATATAATGGACGGCAAGGAGAATGTTGTGTGGTGGGACAAGGGTACAGAACAAGTACGCAATCATATGATAAAATACTTTGAAGCCCTTAAGGCAGAAGGAGCAGAGCTTGACTACATTATAGATGATATGGAAGGCGATATGTCCAACTGGTCCATCAAGAAACAGGAAGTTGCAGATGCCATAGTAAACGATCCCCGTTATCTTACTGATATCCGTCCCGAGCTGGAAAGCCGCGGCTTTAGATTCGGTACTGAGGAACAGGGCGATTTGTACTATGTGGTAAACTACACAAAAGACAAAACAAAGACAGCATATAACACCTGGAACAGAGCAATGGATGGCGACAGACTTGCCGCATATCACAATCGTGCTTTCTATGATGTGGCAAAGGAGTATTATCCTGATGTTAAGCTCAGTAATTACGGCTCTTCTGCGTATAACGGAGAGACTAAGCTTATAACAGGAGCATCCCACAGAACATATCTCGGAGGTGCAGGAAAAACACACGTGGGGACACATTCTTCCCCTGTTTGCTATGGAAGTCTTATTCACCTTGCATATGCAGGTTATGCTCCCGAGTGGTATACTCAGGAGAGATTCTGGAGAACTGCATACAATGCATTCCTGCTTGATATTATGAAGTGTCAGTCTGCAGTTCTTTCTACCAAAAACGGTGGTCTTATGCCTTGGATTGGTTTAAGAGACTGGAACAACGCTTCAGGAGGCTACGGCAATTTCTTTGGCACAGACTATTATCAGGAATTTTTGTTCCACACGGGACTTTTGAAGCCGGATCCGTTCCTTATCTATAATTCCGGTTCTTCGCAGGAGGGCGACGATTTGAAGCTCATACAGAATATTATGTATCAGTTGGACGATCTTTGTGGCTTTGAAGACCGCAGACCGCTTGTTACCAAAGCAGTAGACTGGAATAAGCGCTATGTACTTTCGGGAATGTATGCAGGAGGCAAGAATGTATGGCGTATCACTCCCGACCTCTATGCACCGGGAGTATCTATGGAAAACTTTATCGTGGATAAGGATAATATGATATTCCAGATTGGTAACGAAATAGTTGACTTCCCTGACGGAAGCTACATATATGAACCGCAGACAAAGCTTTCTGAATATGGCTACTGGGTTATAAGTCCCAAGGGCACAAGTCCCGACGAGTTTATTGCAGACGGGATAGAACCGGCACTCGACTCTGTGGAAACAGAGGATTTCATACCCACAGGATTTATGCTCGAAAGCAACTCGGTTGTGTACAATCCGGCTATACACAAGCCATCAGACGAGAAAACTGAAACTGAAAATAAAGAACCTGTAAAAGAAAATGACACACCAAAACCCTCCTCCGGCGTTGAAGTTCCCGAACACTGGGCAAAGCAGTATCTTGAAAAGGCAGTTAATGCAAAAATTATCGAGGGTTCTGAGCAGGGACTTATGCCCGACAAAAACATAAGCCGTGCCGAGATTATTACAATGCTTCTTCGTGCCTTTGGTATGGAAGCTGATAAAAATGCCGGACCAAACTGGTATGACGGCCCCATAGCAACTGCAAAAGCCTATGGCTGGATAGAACACAGTGACGATGGCCCCACAATAATAGACCGTCAGGAAACTGCACGGATTATGGTCAGAGCTTTTCAGGTTGGAGAGACATCCCGAAAGGTTACCTTTACAGACATAAATGATGTATCTCCCGATATGCTCAGTTTTGTTCTTGATGCCGCCTCTACGGGTATCATAAACGGTACACCCGACGGCAGCTTTAAACCCAGAGCAAATATCACAAGGGCAGAAGCTGTTACCATGATTATGAGATGCCTCAGGTAAGGAGAGTGACACAGGTGATAAAAGAAGTTAAAAAACGTGGAGAAATGAACTATGTTCTCGGACTTCCCGATGATTTTGATAAAAAGGGAAAATATCCTGCATTAATTATGCTGCACGGTGCAGGAAGCAGGGGAACAGATGTAACACCGCTTATCAACAATCCGTATTTTCTGGAAACCGAGGTACATAACCTTGAAATGGTTACCTTTGCTCCCCAATGCTACACAAACACGTGGTTTGATATATTTGAAGAGCTTCAGGCATTTATTGAATTTGCAATAAGTGAACCCTATGTTGATTCGGACAGAATATATCTTATGGGAGCCAGTATGGGAGGATATGCTACCTGGCAGATGGCAATGAGCCGTCCTGAGCTTTTTGCGGCAATTGTCCCTATTTGCGGAGGCGGAATGTACTGGAATGCCGAAAGGCTAAAAAATATGGGCGTATGGGCGTTCCATGGTGAAGTCGATGATGTGGTCTTTCCCGAGGAAAGCAAAAAAATGGTTGACTATGTAAATATGAAGGGCGGTAATGCACGTCTTACTATCTGTGAGGGTGTATGCC
>JAZQBI010000016.1:0-3697 GCA_045545635.1 Clostridia bacterium
ATCCAGTATTCTCGCGGGTTCTAAGGAATTTTGTTCAGAAAAATACAGTGGAAAATATAGGGAAAAGTTAGTAGGTCCTAATATTCACTGTTCTCCTGACTTGACAAAATCATATAATAAATTTAAAATCTCTTAAATACATTAATTTCCGAGGTGAAAAAAATGGGATTTTTCGAACTGGCATCAAATATAGTTAAATACATTCTTATAGGTATTGTCTATCTGTTTATACTCCGTGTTGTCAAGATGGTGTATCTTGACATTTCGGACACAAAGCGTGCCCGCCGCAAGATTACCGACGGGGTGGCGTATCTCAAGCTCTCCGGCAGAAAAAAGGACATTGAGTTCAAGCTCTACGATACCTATGCAGTAAAGGAAAACACCCTTATCGGCAGAAGCCGTAAGTGTGAAGTGTGCATTGCCGCACCTTTTATGTCTATGGAGCATGCAAGGATATTTTTTGCAGACGGAGAGTTCTTTATAGAGGATCTTGGCAGTACCAACGGTACCACCGTCAACGGCAAATACACAGGGAATTACACCGTCCCCATAAAAAGCGGAGACAAAATCGGATTCGGCAATATCAAATTTGTGTTTGTGGAAAATATGGACTAGGGGGCGGCACAATGAAATTTCGTTTTGGCGCCGTTTCCATGGTGCTTGCTTTCAATATAATATGCTTTCTTCTTCTTTGCTGTTTTCCCGGTGTTGACCGCATGAGAATGCTCATTGCCATGGGCATAATATGCGGTGTTATCATAGTGACCTACGGTCTTATTTATGCACTTGAGCTGGGAGATCCTTATCCATTTCTGCTTGTTGCTATGCTGTCGTCCATGAGTATAATCATTTTGTACAGTCTTGGTATTCAGCAAAGTGCCCAGTACGAAAATCCTGCCAAGTCCCTTATAACCATTGCTGACAATCAGCTCAAGTGGTTTCTTGTAGGTATAGGTATATTTTATGTAAGCTACATTATTTACAGAATGATAAAGATATGGCATCGTCTCACCTATGTGTATATGGGAGCTACCTTTGTTCTCTTTGCTGTAACTCTGGTTCTGGCAACAAGCCTCGGCGGAGCACGCAACTGGATAGAAATCGGCGGTGTCGGTATTCAGCCCTCAGAGGTGATAAAGCTCTGCTTCCTCTTCGCCATGGCTTCAATGTTCTGCAAAAAGGGTAAGCTCTCCGGCTTTAAGGAGAGGGTTATCGCCATAAAAAAAGATGATGTAATAATTGCGGTGTTTGTCTATGCCTGTCTTTTCCTTTTTCTTATTCAGGGAGAGCTTGGCACAGCGATGCTGTTCTTTATGGTGTATTTAACCATGATGGTTGTCTACGATGTACCTCTTGCCGTTCCTGCCATAAATCTAGGTCTTGCGGCAGTGGGAGTGCTTGTGGTAATCGCTGTGGGAGACCGAGTGGGAGCCTTTGCAAGGGCGCTGGACAGAGTGAGCATCTGGCTGGATCCTGAGGTTTACAACTTTCAGGCGGAGCTTGGCAAACCAAACGGCACACAGCAGATATACGAATCCTTGAAGGCTATTTGTTCGGGAGGCTACTTTGGTACAGGACTTGGCGTGAGCGGTGCTCACAACATATGGGTAATAGAGTCGGACCTTGTGTTTTCTGCTATTTGCTACGAAATGGGAATTTTTATGGGAATAGCTATCATTATGACATACTTTATTCTGGCATACCGCGGGTGCAAAATAGCCATGGAGGTAACAGACAGCTTCGACAGAGCACTGGCTCTTGCCATAATATCCGGTATTGCCTGTCAGGCGTTCATCATAATAGGCGGAGTTACAAAGATGATACCCCTAACGGGCATAACAATGCCCTTTGTAAGTGCAGGCGGAAGCTCCATGATAGTGAGCTTTGCAATGCTTGGAATACTGACTGCTATATCACACAAAAAAGAAAGTTTGCAATATGAGTTGACAAAATAAGGAATATGTGATAATCTAGTGTTAGACATTAGATTGATATTCCGAGGTGTGATATGCAAAAAAATAAACTTAAAGATGCAACACGTTTTCCAAATGTAAAGGAGCTTGTGCTTAATTCTGCAAAGCTCTACGGCGACAAGGCTGCATTTATTATCAAAAAAGGCGGAGTAAAGAGCAGGGACTATCTGCACAAATCCTACAAGGAGCTTGTGTATGATATCAATTGCTTTGGTACTGCGCTTTTTTCTGTGGGCATAAAGGACGGGGCAAGAATTGCCGTTATGGGGCGTAACAGCTATCCCTGGGCAGTTACCTATATGAGTGCCCAGTTCGGAGGAAACATCATAGTTCCCATAGACAAGGAGCTTGGCGTGGGAGAGCTTGAGGATTCGCTGGCACGAAGCGGTGCAGTGTGCCTTGTTTACGACAACAAGTATGAGGATAAGGTTTCTGCCGTAAGAGAAAACGGAAAAACATCCATTACTTCATATGTGCCTTTTGAGGGCGGTGAGGACAGCTTTGAAGGACTTCTCTCCAAGGGAAAGGAGTTTTTTTCCTCAGGTGATGACAGCTTTGCAAAGGTTAATCCCGATAGCGACGCAATGAGCATACTTCTCTTTACCTCAGGCACTACCAGCAAATCCAAGGCGGTAATGCTCGCTCAGCGTGGTATTGCCTGCAATATATACGATATGCAGCTTGTGGAGGACATTCGCTCCACCGATACCAACATAGCATTTTTGCCTTTCCATCATATATTCGGTTCCATTGCAATGCTGGTTATGATTGCCTGCGGTGTTACCACGGTGTTTCCCGATGGACTCAGATACATCAAGCAGAATCTTGCGGAATACAAGGTTTCCCTTTTTGTCGGTGTGCCTGTGCTCATTGACGGTATGAAAAAGACCATCGAAAGGGAAGTCAGGAAAAAAGGCAAGGAAAAGCTTGTGGGAACAATGCGGAAAATAAGCCGTGTATTAAGAAAGGTCGGCATAGATATCCGCCGCAAGGTTTTTGGGGAAATTCTCGGTGCCCTCGGCGGTGCAATGAGACTTATTATCTCCGGCGGTGCTCCTATAGACAGTGAGACAATAGTTTTCTTTGATGACATCGGTGTAGATATAGTTCAGGGTTACGGCCTCACAGAGACCTCTCCGGTTATTTCTGCCGAAAACTTCAAGTTCAGAAAGCTGGGCTCGGTTGGTATTCCTATGCTCAATGTGGAGGTAAAGATAGACAACAAGGATGCTGACGGCATGGGAGAAATCAAGGTAAAAGGCCCCACGGTAATGCTTGGCTACTACGAGAATCCCGAAGCCACAAAGGAAGTTCTGCAGGACGGATGGTTCAATACCGGAGACCTTGGATATATTGACGATGATGGTTTTCTATTCATTACCGGAAGAAAAAAAGATATGATAGTACTCAAAAACGGCAAGAAGATTTTCCCCGAAGAGGTGGAAACGCTTGTCAACCGCATAGAGGGAGTATCTGAAAGCTTTGTGTACGGATTTTCCGAGGATGGAGGCATAAGCTTTGACAAGATACTGTGCAAGGCGGTGTATGACGAAAATGCTTTCAAGGGCAAAACCCGTGAAGAAATCCACGAAATAATATGGCAGGAAATAAAGGAAATAAACAAAACCCTGCCAATGTACAAATATATAAAGGGACTTACCGTAACGGATGTACCTCTTATAAAAACCACCACAAACAAAATAAAAAGAAACGAAAATCTTCCA
>JAZQBI010000017.1:0-8093 GCA_045545635.1 Clostridia bacterium
CTACATATAAGATTACCTTTTCGTCATTAAAGGCGAGATTGGCATTTTTACCTGTTACAGTTTCTATTCTTCCCTTTGCAGGAAGAGACCAGAACATCATTCTTCCGTCAACAAGATACGAAAGCTCCTCTCCATCCTCAAAACTGATTTTTATAAAACCATCTTCTACATTAACTACATTTCCCCAAAACATGGTTCCGTATGTTCCGTATACTTTGTAAGGACCGCCATCATAAAGATGAGCACCATAACCATTCTGATTTTTCCTGAGTCCGCCCGGCAGATAGATTATATCAAGGTAAGTAACCATTGACCGTGTGAGAGAAACCTGAATAAGGTCACCCGGCTTTAAAGAATCAATACCCCATTTGAGCACGGAACCTTTGACATAGGAATCCATATCAACTTCATACTTTATTTTTCCGGTTGAGTTATATCCGCACAGATACAATGAATCTTCTCCTGTTTTATTGACAGAACGGCTCAACTTTTCAAACACAAACGGTTCTTTACCTTGATTTAAAGAGTATGAATAGTTGGGAGCAAAGATAACGTCAGCAATTATCGAGTCCTTTTTGGTTGTGTATGGGATAGCAGTGACTCTGTCCTCGGGGCTGTTGAAGCCTGTTTCTATACTATAATTTTTTTCATTTTTATCAGCAGTGGTGTATATAAATTTGGCACTGTTACTCAGTGGATGACGATATTTCCAGGAATTATCTATAAGTATTCTGTTGAGTGTAATCCAGCTATCTTCCGGACCCAATTGAGTCAGGGTATCGTTATCGTTGTCAGCACCGGTTTTAACAGTGTCAAGCATGATAACTCTTCCCGAATCATTGAGGTTATACATTACGGGCGTATTGACATCAACATTTTTCAGCCCGTGAAATTTTCCGTAGCCGTCTTTAAGATTTCTGTTATCCTTGATCCTGACACCATCAATCAAAATGCCGGGCTCAACATCAAAAATCATAACTCCTGCATCTTCTGTAAGCATCTTAATCTTGTATTCATCGCTAAGTCCGTTACTAATTTCTTTGTAGCCCATATATAGACCTATTGAATACTTTCTTGTCAAATCTTCACCAAATGTTACAATCTCCATATAATCATTAAGTTTAAATGTGGAGCTTATACCCGGAGTAATGTCCTTGTCACAAAATTCAGACACAGCATATTCCTGACCGCCGATTAGCACTATGCCGTCAGTTACTTCTTCCACTTCTCCGGTGATTTCTCTCTGGTCAGCAATAACACGCACAAGCTTGTCTCCGTGTATATTTGCACTTTCATATACGGTAAGAACATCTCCGACACTGAGTTTTTCGGAAGATACTGTAATTCCGTCCTGAAATACCAAAAAACCTCTTTCTTTATAATAAAGAACGTTGTCGGTAAGCTTATTTGCAATTATATCAAGACCGATATCGGAAATTAAAAAGCTATAAGCACTGTCGATCCAGATACAATCGGTACTACTTCCGTTTCCGATAATGGTTACCGTACCAACAAAATTTCTTACATCCACAAGTGAGGACAACGGGGAATCCAAAGCCATACCGTTATATATAATAGGTATTCCGGAACTGAGCTTGTACACTTTTTCCTTACCGTCTGACTCCACGGCTATGCGTTTTTCCGAAATTTCGTTAAATATCGTATCCGGTCCGGATTTGTAGATAACAATTTTGCAGTTATCTGACGGGCATATGGCGTCAAGTATTTTTTTGCCTTTTTCAATATGATAAAAATATTTGCAGGTAACCCCGATATATCCATATGCAAATGTATTTCCGGGTAAAAATATCGTACCATCTATACTTACAGTATCCGTCATTTGCTCATTTGGAGTACGCAAACCTGTATCATGGTTTGCTGTCACTATACCTTCACCGAAGATATAGTTTGTGTTCTTCTCTATAAAGTTATCAGCTTTAACATAGGATGCACCTTCTTCTTTTACAGAATCAATATCAAGAGAATCCGTAATAAAAAGGTTGCAGAGCAGTGCAGCTGCAGTGAATCCCGTAACATTATTCTCTGAAACATCAAGATTTCTAAAAAGTTTAAGTTTTGAAGCAAAAGGTATAACCTTGTTATACTCGTAGAGCCCGCCGTAACCCAGAGCATTGACGCAAACAGAAGCTGCCTCTTCAAGTGTTATTAAGTCATCGGGGCAAAAATTACCATTACCGTCACCTTTGATTATACCAAGGGCATATAGCCCTTTTAAATATTCTGCATCACTATCATCATCAACATCAGAAAAAGGAATACCACTGTTTGAAATTCGATCAGCACCAATCACCCTTCCAAGCATTTTTGCAAATTTCATTCTGGTTATCGGCTTTGAACAATCAAAATCAGAATCCAGGATTCCAAGCTGTGTAAGCAAATTAACAGAAACAGTGCTTAAATTATGATTTTCTCCTGTTTCAGTATCTCCAAAAGCAGAAAATTTGCGTATAACAGCATTTGGGTCCTTGAGCTCAAAAGACAATCCGTGAATTGTATGAGTACCGTTTTTGTTAACAATAACCACTCTGCAGTTACCGCTTATGGCTCTTTTTAGTTTCACTTTAGCGCTAAGTATGGTTGCCCAGTCCCTCGGAGAATACTGACTTGCATCAAATTCACCAAGGAGTTCGCCATCGGTAGTGTCAAGGTGCAATTCTATTATCCCTGCCTCTGTATTTCCCGTACGGAAAGAAACACTGATTTCGTCACAGATAAATTCACCAAGTTGAACATCAAAACCGGCACCCTGCCCTGCTCGAAGCTGAACAATTTTGTAGCTGTGATCAGGAGCAACCCCTTCTGTGGCATATGTAAGATCAGATGCTATAATATCAAGTGTATCTGCAGATGCACTTATTCCGACAAAAAATAGTCCCGCAAGAAGAAAAAGTAGCAGTGTAATATTAAGAGCTCTTTTCATATTATCCTTTTCCTTTCTTCAATATATAAACTATTATACATAATACTCAGAAAGAATTCAACCGAAATCGGAATAATTGTACTATTTGATTTTGCAAATTTTAATATTCGCATACTCAAGCGGAATGATGAGCTTATTTTCATCTATTCTGCACATTGGGTTGTTATCCAGTAAATCCGAGATTTCAACATAGTTTCCGTCAAAAGATACATTTGCAGTATTAACATCGTGATTAAGTGATGTCATCAGCAAGAGAATTTCATTTCGTTTATTTTTGAAATATGAAATATAAACCTTATCCTCCGAAACAAACTCTTTTTGTACCCAGTATGGGTGCCACTGGGATTCAGATACACCAAAATTATCATAAATTTCCCATATTTGTTTTGAAAAATCAAGACACTCGTATCTGTTAGCCCTTGGGAAAACATTATGGAGAAGTGATACGCCTGCTATTTTGCGCATAGTAAAATCCTGACCTGTATATGATATAAAGTTGCAGGAAATCCCCATATTTTCGCCCATGAATTCTGCACGGAAAGTATCCAGCTTGAGGTTTGCCATATCATCACGAAGCATTCCCTGAATATTCTCGCCGTCAAAATAGCTGTCTGCAAAACCAAGAGTTGCCATCATACAGCAAGAGCTTTGATGAGTATCTATTATGCCACCTCTTTCGTGAACTGCCTCATACAGTTTCTTCACATGTTCACGCACAGCATATATGGGATATACAAAACGCAGATTACCATCATTATCCCGATATCCGCATCCGTGTTCTTCGTTAGCGCACTCCCAGGGCACATATGTTCCGTCAGTGTAAATTCCGTCCACACCGTAGTAGTCCATAACATACTTTACTCTCTCAATCATAACGTCGGAATATCCTCCGGCATAGCAAACTGTAAAATCTCTCTGCATCGGTTTTCTCTGCCAACCGCCGACAAAATTACCCTTGATATTTTTATTAAGATACTTATCGCAATTATCATTAAATCCGCAGTACAGGGTGGATATCTCATAGCCGAAATAAACCATTACCTTTATCCCGAGATTATGACAATCCTCAACAAATGTTTTAAATTCATTTTCATTTTCAGGAAGCCCGTAATTTTGTATTATCGTCCAGTCCTCATGCAATATAAGCCAGTTTATACCGTGTGATGCTATTTTTTCAAGCAGAGTATCACCATTTCCTTTAACCTTATCGAATATAGGAAACTTTGGTACGTCATACAAATGAAAAGCCCTGAAATCCTTTGTGTTATTTTTTGGAAAAGCTTTTACGGGTGTTGCCTGAATTCCGAAAGAATATTTTAGGGGACGCAATGTATTTCCCCATTCATCATCTCTTTCAAGCCAATTTTCGGGCATTGAATCCAGAATGTTAATGCGTATAGTTGTGCATTTTTCGCTTTTGGTTATTGCTATACACTTATCAGCTTCGGCAAGCTGAAATCCTTTGTCACTTTCGCAGCATATTCCTATTCCGCCATACTCCCAGCCTGCCCAAACATAGGGTTTAAAGGGTAGATAGGTGGTACCTGAGGGAGTTGCATGACTGTTGAGAATTTTGGCGGATAAACACACCCCACTCTCGCAGTTAGGCCAAAAATGCATAAGGGAAGAAAACTCATTCTTAATTGGAATTTCCATGTATAACCCGGTTAAGCGTGGTGTTTTTTCCTTGTGAAAAGACCAGAAGTTAGAAATGTTAAAATCTATTTTTATAAAACCGTCAAATTCAGCTTCAACGTTTGCATTGAGTATAATATTCTCGCAAGTTTGACTTACTTCGTATATGGCTTTTTCGTCATTTTTCTCCATTGGAACAACATAGTGGTCGCACCACTTTCCCTCAACATTTCCAAATACAGCGCCAATTTTAACAGGTGCATAAAGAATGTCATCACTACCTACAAAAACATTAGTGGGAAAAGCTGAGCTTTCAAAAATATACTTTCTTCCCGTAACACCAAAAGAAAAATTCGTCCCACAACTTTCGGCTTTAATTTTGTCCCATACATCAAACTTCATATTTAGTTCCCCTTTACAATACAAAAAATATAATATATACTAATGATATAATATCCAAAAACACATTTCAATCTACACGCAGACCATAGTTATGTGCAAAAAGCTCAAATTCGGAGGTGCCTCAAATGTGGAAATCTTATAAGATAAACGAGGTTATTCAAATTGAAAATTTCTATTCCCTGTTTCACGCGGAATTTAAGTGCAACCACACATTTCCGGGAGAGGCACACAACTTTTGGGAATGCCTATATATTTTAAAAGGCGAAGTATGCGTTTCTGCAGATAATAAAGTATACAATTTGGGAAAAAATGATATTATTTTTCATAAACCAATGGAGTTTCATAAATTTACGGTGACAAGCAAAGGCGGTGTTGAAGTGCTTATTTTTTCTTTTTCAATGGAGGGTAGTCTTGCATCGTATTTTGGCGGAAAAGTATTCAGCCTTTTTGACAATCAGATAAACATTCTGAAAAATCTACATGCCTATGTCGAGAGTAAAGCAGGTTCATATAAAACGGAATTTGAAAAATATCTTCCTGCTTTTGACTCCCAGCTGATATATTCCCAGACTGTTGCAACATATGTCTGTCAGCTTTTTCTGTCGCTTATGGATGCCAATTCTCCATGCACTGCTTCAAACAAAGCTGATGCAGAAGACTTTGCCAAAGCAGTTGACTATATGAATTCAAACATATGCAGTAACATTTTGATATCCGATATTGCATCTCACCTCAATACAAGTTCCTCAACAGTTAAACGAATATTTGTTAAATACGCAGGAATAAGCGTACATAAATATTTTATGAAGTTAAAAATCAAAACTGCAACAGAGCTTCTCAATATGGGTGTTAGCGTTAGCGAGACCGCAAACAAACTGGGGTTCAGCAGTCAAGGTTATTTTTCCGGCAGATACAAAAAAGAAACAGGCGTCACACCCGGTGAAGTCAAAAAGCAACGGGTGTAACGCCGAAAATATAAAGATAATCAAATTTGTATTAATCGCCGAGAACCTTTAATATATATGCTGCTATTGTCTTGGTATAAGACACAAGCTTATCACACTCTATACATTCATCAGGCTGATGAGCACCGCCCGGCATACTGAAATCTATACCTGCCCCGTAACCGAAAGCACGGTCACTACCGTACTTTGATATTACAGAAAGGTCAGAAAGACAAGAACCGCAAACAATGGGCTCTTCTCCCGTCGCCTCACGGGAGGCTTCCAACATAAGTTTTATATCCTCACTGTCGGGTTCTGTATGTACATAGTGGAAAAATCTTGTATTTGGTGTAAAACCGTCTCCGATTATGCCCATTGGAGCAAGTTTTTCGGCAAGAACTTTTTCAAGTTCTGCAAATTCCTTGTAAATCTCATCTTTTGTTTTATCGGTATAGAATACAAAAAGAACTTCGCCAACGCCTAAATCCATACCCTTGTTTCCTGCATGAACATCGAGATATCTCAGAGATGTTCCGGGAATGATTGTGCCCTTGTAAAATCTGTTAGCCTCAAGTTCTTCGCGGCGTTTTGATGCAAATTCATCAATAACATCCATAACAACGGGCAATGCTCTTGCGGTAAGACGTGAACTGTCTACAGTTTCCTGGGTGTGGAATGTGTATCTTACTTCACCGCCACCGGATCCGCAATGCCATATCTGTCCGCAGCAACCGTCCATACTTACTATTCTTTTGCATGGGTACTTCATAACAGAAGCCATAGCTCCGTGGGAGCCGCCGTACTCCTCGTCACAATATGCCGCAAACACAAGATTAGCATTGGGTTCAAAGCCCTGTTCTTTAAGAAGCTTTATTATGTACAGAGTAGCTGCAATAGCATACTTATCATCGCAGGCACCTCTTCCCAGCACTTTTCCGTCCTTTACCTCTCCTGACAATGGATCAAAGCTCCAGTTGGAAACATCACCAATGGGAACCGTGTCCGTATGTGCCATAAGCATAAGTTCATCCGTATTCTTTTTGCCGTTCCAACGGGCAGCAACATTATATCGGTTTTCAAGATTTCTGCCGGGAACATAGTCAGGATGCTTGTCAAAGCCATCAAGTTCAAGAGGTGTGTAAAGTTCTGAATCTAACCCAAGTTCTTTGCACAAATCATATATATACCTTGCACATTCCTCCTCTTTTCCGTAAGTGAGGAAGTTTTCGGAATTAATTTTAATAAGGTTTCCAAGAAGCTCAAAAAGTTCTTCTTTTCTCGATTCAATTAAATCGCAAATCATCTCGACATTCATTTTAATTATTTCTCCTTTTTATCTGTTAATTGAACAAAAATTCCCAACACAATTATAACAAGTCCTATAATGTTCTGAATTGCCAGCTCTTCCTTGAGGATTAATCGTACCCATATCAAAGATACAAACGGTGTTATGTATGCAAGATTTGATATCTTTGCAGTCTTTCCGCTTTCAAGCGCCAGAGCCCACAATGTTGTTGCGGTTGCCATAACAAGAACACCATTCCAGATTACAAGAATCATATCTGACACATCGGGGACAAAAAGCTCGTTTCTTATACCAAGAAACACACTCATAAGAACAAATGTTGCAAAAAAGTTTATCATCATTGAAATACTTTTATCATAACAGTACTTTTGATTGAGTGCTGTGAAAGAACCGTATGAAACTGCACCCAACAAACAAAATACAATCCCTTTAAGTGAAGATTTTTCAAAATTGCTGACACCAACAATTGCAACACCGACAAATGATATAAGAAGAGCGACAATTTTCCTTGCGGTAAATTTTTCTCCCAAAAGAATGCATGCAAATACAACGCTAAGAATGGGCCACATATAGTTAATTATAAATGCTTGCGATGCAGGAAGAAGGTCAGCTCCGCTGTAATAAAACAAATAGTAAAATGCAGTTCCCGGAAGTCCTGTAAGAACTGTTATTACATAATCCTTTTTGGCATAGCCTTTAAGGATTTTTATTTTTCCGTTAAAAATATTTACACCGCAAAGAAAAATAAAAGCAAATAAGGAGCTTATCCACAAAAATTGAAAGCTATTTACTGAATCAAGCATAAGCTTGCTCACGGTAGCGATAGTTGACCAAAAGAATATAGTAATTCCTGCGAGTATATATG
>JAZQBI010000018.1:0-4411 GCA_045545635.1 Clostridia bacterium
CAGATACACGCTTCCCTACGAAAGAGGCAAATATTTCAAGGTGGAAGACGGTATTCATTATCACAGTAAATCAGGCAGTTCATGGGAAAAGCAATGGATATATGAATATGTGTCATCATCAATGGTAAATGTATACAATTATATCGATAATAAAGTATACACACTTGAAATGGAATAAAAAAATCCGGATGTAAAAGTCGTTTGAATTTTACACCCGGAATTTTTTTATCTGTCTTCCATTTTTATATATTCTCTTGAATTTCTGCAAAGACTCTTGTATGCCGGACGGATTATCTTGCCGCCGGAAATTATCTCCTCTATTCTGTGAGCACACCAACCCGCTGTACGGGAAATGGCAAAGAGGGGTGTGTATATTTCAGGCGGAATTTTAAGCATTTTGTACACAAAGCCTGAATAAAAGTCAACATTTACGCATATGGTCTTTTTCTGATGTTTGAGCTCTTTATAAACCTGAGGACCAAGTTCCTCAATGAGTTCATAGAGCTTATATTCTTCCATATATCCGAGACGCTCTGCCATTGACAGGGCATTTTTCTTAAGAATAACTGCTCTGGGGTCAGACAGGGTATATACAGCGTGTCCCATTCCGTATATAAGTCCGCTTCCGTCGTGGGCTTCCTTGTTTACTATCTTGCAAAGATAGTTGTACACTTCATCACGGCTTTCCCAGTTTTTAACATTTTTCTGTATATCTGCCATCATGCTCATAACCTTGGCGTTTGCACCACCGTGTTTGGGACCTTTGAGGGCACTTATGGCACTTCCTATGGCACTGTATGTATCCGTGCCCGAAGATGAAAGCACTCGGCAGGTGAAGGTAGAGTTATTACCGCCACCGTGTTCTGCATGAAGCATAAGGGTAGTATCAAGTATCCTTGCATCTTCCTCTGTAAATTCTTTGTTTTTAGACAGCATACGCAGTAAGTTTTCTGCAATGGAAAGTTCATCTTTTGGTCTGTGAAGGATCAGACTCTTCTGGTCAAAATAGTGTCTTTTTGCACTGTACGCATTGGCAGCGATTATGGGAAGTCGTGCCATGATTTTGATTGACTGTGTTATTACATTTTCTATTGAACAGTCATCGGGATTTTTATCGTAAGAATAAAGAGTGAGCACACTTCTTGCAAGCTTGTTCATTATGTCCTTACTTGGGTTTTTGAGAATCATATCCTCAGTAAAGAACATGGGGAGTTCACGGCTCATTGCCAGAAAAGAACAGAATTCTGTAAGTTCGTCCTTTGTAGGCAGTGTTCCGAAAAGAAGCAAATACATAACTTCCTCAAATCCAAAACGGTTGTTTATACCGAAGGATTCTGTCAGGTCCTCAATGTTATATCCACGGTACGAAAGCTGACCGTGAATAGGTGTTTTCTCGCTTTCGCTTACAACATAACCGTGTACCTCACTTATATTTGTAAGACCGGCAAGCACACCGGAACCATCCATGTTTCTGAGACCGCGTTTTACCTGATAGGTGAGATATTCGTCTTTGTCTATACGGTAGAACTGAGTAACTTCTTCGTGTCTGTTGGAAAAATTACTTATCGAGTCTCGTTCAAAATTCGCACTCATAAATATAACCTCCTGTATAAAGAATATAACATTATTATACCACAACTTTAAGCAAGTTACAAGTAATTGCCGACAAAGCTCATAAATTTCAA
Organism: Clostridia bacterium; assembly: GCA_045545635.1. Taxonomy (GTDB): domain Bacteria; phylum Bacillota; class Clostridia; order UMGS1810; family UMGS1810; genus RGIG8748. Next base: position 1,686 of record JAZQBI010000018.1, read on the forward strand.
TAAAAATTCATATAATGTATAGATTTATGCTGGGTTTTTTAGATAATTTTAACATCAAAGGAGATTTGTTTTGAAATATTTTTTTGCTTGGCTTGCATTTTTTGCGTGTCTGACTATCCTTGTTCCTCTGGGAATAAATATATCTGTTTCCCCCAAAAAAGCTGCTGATTCCAAGGAAAACAGCACCAATCAGATAGAGGTTTATTTTTCGGAAAAAGACAGCATTGTTACCATGAATACCGAAGAATACATACAAGGTGTTCTTATGGCTGAGATGCCTGCAGACTTTGAATTGGAGGCACTTAAAGCACAAGCGGTAGCGGCAAGGACATATATGGCGGAAAGGATGACACATCACTCTGAAAACACCCATCCCGCCGGTGCAGATGTATGCACGGATTTTGCCCATTGTCAGGCGTATATATCTGTGGAAGAAGCCAAGACTAAATGGGGCAAAAATGCAAGTTTGTATCTTAAAAAATGCAAAAAAGCTGTTGCGGAGACAGAAGGAATTATTGCAGTATTCAATAATGAACCTATAAAAGCGGTTTTTCATTCCGTATCGGGAGGAATGACGGAAAATGCATCCGATGTCTGGGGTGAGGCAGTTTCCTATCTTGTCAGTACTCAAAGTCCGGGAGAAGAGGATGCCCCGAAATACCAAAGCTGTGTAGAGGTGGGTATGGAGAAGTTTCGCACTCTTGCAAGAGATAACTGGGATGCAGACACGACAGATAATATAATAAGTAATATTGTTCGCAGTGATGCAGGCGGAGTTATCACAGCTCAGATTGGTGACAAAACCGTGAAAGGAACCGAAATAAGACAGGTGTTTGGACTTAATTCCACAATCTTTGAAGTTACTGCGAATGAGAATAATGTAATTTTTGATGTTACAGGCTATGGACACAGAGTAGGAATGAGTCAGTACGGAGCTAACTATTATGCCAAAAAGGGATTTAGCTACAAGCAAATTCTTCGCAAATATTATTCCGGAATAGACTTTGCAGATATGAATAAAAAAGCCACATAATGTCAATTATAAATCCGAAGGGAATGAGGATTTATGAAAAAACAGTATGTGGACAGATATACAGAAAAAAAAGACTTTAAAGAAAAAATGGGAATGGCAGGAGTTGTGGGAATATGTCTTCTTGCTTTTGCCGTTACCGTTGTTGCAGGAACTCTGCTTTTAAGCAGCGAAAACACAGACGATAGCGACAAGGTTACAGTGAGTACTGCACAAGAGGATATAAAGGTCGTAACTGATGAACCTGATGATTTTGAGCCTATCCCTCCTGAGGAGTCGGAAGAGGATATGTCAAAGTTTCTTTCGCCTTGCGACGGAGAGTTAATAAAGGAATATTCCGTGGAAATGCCTATATATTCTGAAACCTTAGACGATTGGAGAATCCATGAGGGAGTGGATATTGCCGCCCCCTTAGGTACAGCGGTATGTGCCTGTGCCGATGGGACCGTCAAGGATAAATACAATGACTTTCGATATGGCGCTACGGTTTCCATAGAGCATGACGGAGGTTTTACCACTATCTATTCTAATCTTGAGAATACGGATATGGTAAATATAGGTCAGGCAGTTCTTGCAGGAGAAATGATAGGGAAAATAGGAGATACCACACTTTTTGAAACAGTGGCGGATACCCATATCCATGTGGAAGTGCTTTCTGGAGGGGTTCACGTAAATCCTATGAATTTTTTCTCTTTGGAATAACAAAATCAGTCGGTTGTCCTTTGGCACCGGCTGTTTTTTGTATTGTTGAAATTGTTTTGGTTATGATGTATAGATTGGACATACGAAGTAAAAAAATAATCAGGAGTTTAAATTCCCAACAAAAGGCATAAAAGAGAGCACATTTTGTTCCCCGTTATCGGATTATGAACAAAAGTGCTCTGTTTTTATAGGATTTTATCAGTACTGGAAAAACTCATCCTCTTTGATTGTTGCGGCAAGATTTTCACTTATGATAATGTGAGTGGGATTTTCTCTCAGCTGCAAAATTGATGCGGGTGCTTCCTGAGAAGGCTCACCGAATATGCAAAGTCTTGATGTCAATCTCTGCCATGTAACCTGCGAGCCGGCAGTGGTGATGCCGTGCATATCAAGAACATTTTTTGCCTTCATGGCATCTCTTGGTCCCATCATTGCTCCTTTTGGGGGAACTTTGGAAATATCTCCCGACATACCGAATCCGCCGTGTAATGAATTTTGTGCAATAGTAAGCGGATGGAGGGATGCAACCTTTGCAGGCTGATTAAGATATTCCTCCATTGTAGGCTTGAACCAGTCTTCAACAGGATCTATAAATGCGAGGTGTCCGGGCCATCCGGGACCGGAATAAACAATATCCGCTTCTCCGTCGGCTTCAAGCATTTTTGAAAAATCCGGAGTTGTTTTGTTGCTGTGATATACAAAGTTTTCCTCTTTAAATCCGAGGTTTGCAATATTGTCAATCATATAGTGCTTAAATGCATATCCGAAGCCTGCCTTGTATGTAAGAGGTGCTATATTTCCGTCCTCGTCAGCCCATTCATCCATCATATAGAATTTGACATTTCTGCAACTTACATTCATTTCGTTGAGCATATATGCAACTTTTCTGTATGTGGGGTTAGGGTTACACATAATCATAACGACTTTTTTATCGTTAATGTCAGAATCAATAATTCTTTTTACCATATCGGTAATCATAACTATTTCAAATTCA
>JAZQBI010000019.1:0-4474 GCA_045545635.1 Clostridia bacterium
AAAGTTGCAAAAATCCTGTTTATAATTATATCGAAATATACATATATCGTCAAGAGTTTTTATAAATTTTCTCTGATTTTCTCGAATTTCATCGAAATCAGCAGAAATCAAGGCTGATTTTGAGTGATTTTGTAAAGTTCAAGGCTGATTTTCATAAAATCAACCCGAATTTGTGAAAATCAATAAGAAATCTATCAAAATCTGACGGTGACGGTAAAATTAAAAACCCATTCCAAAAGAGTGTGAGCCTCTCATTTTGAAGTATGGGGTGTAGTTTTTAATTCTCCCGAAATATACCCCGCCGTCTATCGTTCAAAAGCTAAACGTGATACGGTCTTACTTTGATTTTTTCAAAAAAATATGGTATAATATTTATAGAAAGTTAAAGATAAAAACTTTCTGAAAAATCGAGAAAAAGGAGGTATAACCGCAATGTATAATGATGTTTTTCGTTCATTGATTTATGATTTATAGAACAGAAAAGAATACAATCTTGCATACCAATTACAACGTGATTTAATGATGAATGAATTGTATGACCGCCAAAAGTGGGAGCAAATAAAAAAAGAAATTACAGATGATGTTATGTCAAAGATTGATGTTTTAATTGAAACTACGGCAATAAAAAAATTAGAAACAATGATAAATAATCTTGCAAACTGAAAGGAGCATTAAATATGCCAAACATTATTACATATCCCAATTAGAGGGTTATAAACATACACCGAGAGGCGGCAAAGTCCGACTTTCTCGGTATTAAAAATCAGAATTGGCAAGCCGCTGCCCGTGATTTGGGAGCACACGCCTTAATGCTTTATTTATATCTTGCCTCAAATGCAGACGGGTATAATCTTGCATTATCGCCTGCCGCCATACGTCAAGCAATAGCAATGCCCCGCTCCACCTATTAAGACCAATTTGTAAAGCTGATTGACAGAGGTTATATTGTTCAAGAGAGCGGAAACGTCTATAATTTTTATGAAACACCACAGCCGAGCCACGCAAGCAATCAAGCATCTATCACAACTCAAAAGACGGTTGACGTATTGAATTTTGAGGAATGTCCACCTGACGTGTCCTGTGATGACCGAGCGCTCCAAATGTACCGACATAGGATAGAGAAATAAATAATAGAGAAATTGAAACAAATAACCAACGAATAAATAATAATGGGTTAATTGTGACGCATAACGTCTATATTCCAAAAGTACAGGAAATAAAAATCCCTGTGCCAAAAGCAGAGAGTAAAAAACAGATAACACCATTACCACCGAAAAAGGAGTTTATTTTCTAATGCCGAACTATGTTGATAATATGACAAATTATTTAAAACGCAAAGGTCTTGCGGATAAATACGAAAAAGCGGGTATTTACTGCATTAAAATAGATGATGATATTGTTTACATAGGCAAGAGCCATAATATGCTGAAACGTGTTGCATAGCACTATGTAGGCATACAAAAGCAATCCGAGTTAAAATATAGGATATTAGCCGAGTCACACCGCAAAGGGCATAAAATAAGCTTTGACGTTTTATATTATGCCTCATGTCGTGGCTACAATGCCATAAAAGACGAAATCGGCACAAAAGAGGGTGAGTATATCAGAGAATACAAACCCGCGTTAAATACGCATATTCCAAAAGAAAACGATTATCGTACATTTGACGTGTGCCGTGTGCAAACAAAAGATATATTGAATAAATTTTAACAGGAGCGGGAGAGCGATTTTCTCCCGCTCCTTTTCGTATTGTTTCGTCATTTCCGTGACTTGTCAATTTTTATTCTTGTACTATTGGATTTCATTTGCGAAAGTGGTGAAAATCTGTCATAATTTTTTGCAATGTCCGCATCAAATATAGCACAATAGTGTTTTGTCATATCAAGTGTTGAATGTCCTAAAAGCCGTTGCAACATGAAAGCATTACCGCCACAATCAACTAAATATTTGCGGGCAAATGTGTGACGAAACGCATGAATACTTGTTTTTTCTATATCACGTCTATTATTATATCTTGTTATACTACTACGCAAACCGTCCTCTTTTAACTGTTCACCGTTTTCATTTGGAAATAAGTATTCATCAGCAGAGCCACCGCGAATTTTTAAATACTCCCTTAAAATTGAACACAATTCATTACATAAAGGAATAACTTGCGATTTTTTATTTTTGGTATGTCTCAAGTAAATAACAAGATTGTCAAGGTCAGTGTCTTTTATTTTAATATTTCGTATTGTTGCGGCACGACAACCATTATTTAATAACAGATTTATTATAACCCACGTTCTATATTCTGCAAAATTACACTTTCGTACATTTGGCTTTTTTAACAAAGTTTCGAGTTCTTTGTCCGAATACGTTTCTTTTACAGTTTCAACAGTTTTATATCTTTTCATTTTCAAATTGGTAATTCCTTTATCATTGCACCAAGAAAGAAAAGTTTTCATCACTCTCGCATAACTGCTTATTGAATTTGCATACAAATTTTTTTCTCTCATAGACGAAATCAAAAATTCCAAATGGTTTCCGTTCAGTTCGTCAATTGACATTCCAACGTCTATTATTTTACTTATTGCCTTAAAATGTTGCTTGTATGTGTATAGAGTTTTATCACTCAATCCACTTGTCCTTTTGGATATTAAAAACATTCAAGAGTTTCTGAAACACTTTCACTCAAATTCATTTTAATTTTTGCCATTTTTCTGCACTCCTGATTTCTTGAATTTTTGCAAAAAATCAGACGTTCAGGTTAGAAAAAGAAAAACCGCGTGTTTCCTTTGAAACACACGGTTTTTCTTGTTTTGGCGCGCCGCAGAGAATTCGAATCCCTGACCTTCTGATCCGTAGTCAGACGCTCTATCCAGCTGAGCTAGCGGCGCAAATATTTACAACGCTGATTATTATAACACAGGCTTTTTCAAAAGTCAAGCATTTAAAATAAAAAAAGTCCCGCTTTTGTCAACATTTTTTCAAAACCGGGACTTTTTAATTATTAAATATTATTCAGCAATGCGGATGCTGTATGCAGCTCTCTGTGCCGGAATGCTCATTGTTGTCATGTTGGATGCAACGACGGTAATCTTTGTGCCCTCTTTCAGTTCGGTGAAATCTATTGCAGTGCCGTCAAGACCAAGAACATTTGTAGTTCCGCTTACATTGAAAGCTGTCTGTTCCATGGGGTTTTCTTTGTTTCCGATAACCACCTGGCTTATACCCTCTTCGGATATAACTTCACAAACTGTTCCTTCAATTTTTTCCGCAACTTCGCCCTCTCTGAGTGTTACCTTAAGTGCGTTTGTGATGGGAGGAAGGCTCAATGTCATAAACTCATCATATACAATATCGAGCATCTGACCTTCAGTGAGTGTTGCAACAATCCCATCGGGATCAGCATCTGCAGGAACATTTACAAGCACTTCGCCCTGAAGAGCATCATATACTGCAAGCATACCTTCTGTCTGTGAAAGATACATAACTGTTGCAGGATCCTTTTTATCTTCCATTGTTATAGTAATAACACCATTTTCCACCTTTGTATCGCAAGGAATAATTTCTCCTGCAAATGCTACGGGAACATAAGTTACACAGTCTTTAACAACGGGCTTGGAACCAAGCAAAATCGGTGCAGTTTTTGCAAATGTGTAGCCGTCTTCATAAATATTAAAAGTGCAGTACTGAGGCATTTTTTCAACTACAACACCATTTGTTTCACTATCCCATGTAACTGTAAAACCAAGAGCTTCGCAAACCTTACGAACAGGAATCATAATGTTTTCGCCATCTTCAAGATAGTCAGCTTCAATTTTCTGACCATTTACTATGATAGCTTTTTCAGGTGCTTCGCTAATGAGAACAGGTGTCTCGGATGCAAAAACAAGAATGGAAAGAAGTGTTGCGGCAATTGTTATGCCAGAAATGATTTTTTGGATTGTTTTGAATTTCATAATTTTTAATCTCCTTTTGTATTATAATATATTTTCTAACAGTGTATCGAATTCTTCGCTCGTTACTCCTGCTGAAGTCAGTGTTAAATAAAGTCCGTCATACTCAATATATGCACATAGATTAAGCTCACCTTTTTCAATGAGTACTCTGCCTTTTGAAACAGAATGTATCTCATCTTCTCTTCCTTTCATAATGCTTGTAATCTCATCTCCGTTCTTTGTGACGGAAAGTGAAATTATTCTTTCGGGGGCTGATTCATCCAAAGCTACTATGCTGTTAACATCATTTATGACCTTACCGGTTGATGCATCTTTAAGAATGCTGTACTGTTCCGGAAAACTCCATTTCATACCTGCAGGCAATGGTAATGTTATATCATCCAAAGAAACACCCAGATATTCAACATACTCATCCTGATTTAATAGGATTGTTTCTTCCTTGATTGCATCGTTCACTGCATTTTCTGTAAAAGCAACAGCATCATTTTCCGCCATTCTGCTTTTCTTGGTGTTTGCAGGTGTTTGCTCAG
>JAZQBI010000020.1:0-12665 GCA_045545635.1 Clostridia bacterium
GGTGAGCCTCCTGCGTGAGAAGCCTTGCCCTTGTAGGTAATCTTCTTTGCCATACAACCCACAGAGCCGTCTTTTATGCAGAACTGCGTTGTGGAGTGCACCATAAAGGCAAGGTCTACATCGTCAAAATATCCTCTGTAAAGGAATTCGCCCTTACCGCCAAAATACTTGATTATTCCTTGCTTTTTGAGGTCGCTTCTGTAATCAATTTCAAGCAATTCCTCGGCAGGCACTGCACAAAGCTTTATCTTACCGCAGAATTTGTCAAGGACTCCCGGCTCCTTTAATGCCGCCGCAATACCGATGAGTGCCGCACCCTGTGTGTGATGACCGCAGGCATGAACTGCGCCTGTTTCGGGATTACATTCGGGGTGCTGAGGGCAGATAACCGAGTCGAGCTCGCCGAGAATGAGAATTGTGGGTCCCTCTCTGCCTGTATCTACGGTTGTATAGAAGCCCGGTATATTGCCTGCAAGCGTAAGCTCATATCCGAAACTTTCAAAAACCTCTTGAATGTACTTGGAGGACTTTACCTCTTTGAATCCTGTTTCGGGGTTTTTCCAAAGATATCTCTCTGAATCCAAAATAAGTTTTTCGTGCTTTTCTACTGCTTTACTTAGTAACTGCATTATAATCTCACCTTTGCATTACCGTCCTCGGTATATTCTATTCTCTCGCCGGAATCCATAAGGGCATCCATATATTCCATATATCCCTCTTTGCCCTTGAACATAGGCTCATATTCCGCAACAACCTTTTTTGCTCTCTCTGCGTTATCCTTAAGGAGAATCCAAAGCATAGTAAGCTGCATCTTTGCACTGTCTACACAGGCAGATACGGGATCTGTTATATAGTAGTCACTGCCGTGGCTTGTTCCCGTCATTCCTGCCGCATTGGGATGTATTATGGGCATTACCGTGCAAAGGTCGCCTATATCGGAGCTGCCTGAGCTTGTTACATCGTAATGTATAAATTCCTTATCGGGAAGTGCCAGAGCCATTGCTTCCTTTGTAACCTCAATAAGGTTTTTGTCATTTACAACAGGAGCATAGCCGGGAAAGTCAGTTATATCCACATTGGCTCCCAGAGACAGTGCCGCACCGACGAGTGCTCTGTTTACCTTTTTGTTGGCATCTACAATTCCCTCAAAGGTCTTGCCTCTTACATAGCTTTCCAGTGTTGCACTGCCGGGGATGGCATTTACCATTGCACCGCCCTCGGTCATAATGGGATGCACACGGATGATGTCCTTTTCCTGAAAGGTTTCACGAATGGCATTTATTGCACTAAGGCCGTTTGATGCCGCATAGAGGGCATTGATTCCGTTCCAGGGTGAGCCTCCTGCGTGAGAAGCCTTGCCCTTGTAGGTAATCTTTTTCGCCATACAGCCTACCATACCGTTACGCACGGCAAAGCCTGCACCTGTATGCACCATAAAACCAAGGTCCACATCGTCAAAATATCCACGGGACAAAAATTCGCCCTTACCGCCAAAGTATTTTATGATGCCCTTTGCCTTAAGCTCGCTTCTGTATTCAATTTCCAGAAGCTCTTCCGCAGGAACTGCACAGAGCTTAACTCTGCCGCAAAGGTCATCCAGTACACCGGGCTCTTTGAGTGCCGCTGCAATACCCACAAGTCCTGCACACTGAGCATTGTGACCGCAGGAATGAACAGCACCTGTTTCAGGATCACATTCGGGATGCTGAGGACAGATTATGGAGTCAAGCTCACCCATAATAAGTACCGTAGGTCCCGGTCTGCCTGTATCTACCACTGTGTAGAAGCCCGGAATGTTTCCTGCCAGTGTAAGCTCATAGCCAAGACTTTCAAAAACCTCCTGCATATACTTTGAAGTTTTGTATTCCTTGTAGCCTGTTTCCGGATTTTTCCATACATATCTTTCCGTATCAAGAATAAGCTGCTTATATTTGTCTACTGCATCCATCAGTTTCTGCATAAGCTATCCCTCCGTCATTATTGTAAAGCACACGGAGTAAGCCCCGTGTGCCAACATAGTTATTTTATCATTGTGATAATGCAAAGTCAATGCACTATATTATTTTAAAAAGGTAAAATTGTGTTTATTTTTTGTAATTTATTCCCAGAAAGGAAGAGTAATTCCCTTTCCTGCTATGATTGCATTTTTGTAACAACGTGCAGTAACGGCAATATCCATAATACCTGCACCCACTGCGTTGAAATAGATGATTTCGTCATCATTTTCTCTTGGCGGCTTGGTACCCTTTACGATTTCCCCAAGCTCTGCATGAAGCTCCTCGTCCTTAAAGAGACCGTCTCGCCACATAAGGGCAACGGTGCTTATCATTCGGTGTTTGACATTTTCCCAGTAGTCCACAACTACCTTGGAAGCACGATTAACACATTCGTTGTCAACCTCGTAGTCTGCCATATTCATAACAAGTGCACCCTTTTTGAGCCATTCGCCCTTTATAAAGGGTTCGGATGCAAGAGTTACACAGTCTACGATATCACTTTCTCTTACTGCGGTTTCTATATCAGACACGGGGATTGCTTTGATATTGGGGTATTTTTCCATTGTAGCCTTTGCAAAGCGTTCCGCATTTTCGGGACGGATATCATACACATACACGGTGTTTATGGTAGGTCTGCCGATGAGAGCCGCTTCAAGCTGGGTAGGAGCCTGAGCGCCTGCACCGCAGATGGTCATAATTTTTGCATCGCTTTTTGCAAGGTATTTTACCGCAACACCGCCGGATGCTCCCGTTCTCATGGTGCTTACCTCGGTACCGTCTGCCACGCAGAGGGGAAGCTTTGTATCGGGATCGTTTAATATTATGGTAACACTGGCTCTTGGCAATCCCTTCTTGTAGTTCTGAGGGCCGCTTCCTATCCACTTGATACCTGCCATATCATACTCTCCGCCTATGTAACCGGGCATTGCATTGATTCTGCCGAGAGTATTTTCGTCTTCAACTGTCTGTCCCCAACGCATAACGCACTTGCCGGGAGCGATAACATCGCCATCGTTATTTAATACATATACTCTTTCCACATCCTTAATAACGGCTTCCATATCGCTTGCACCAAGCTCTGCCATTGCCTTGTTATTAAGAAAAATAATATCTGCCTTACTCACCTAAAGACATCTCCTTTTGTACAATTTACATATATTGTACACCCACGCTACATTACTGTAAATAATATAATAAATTGCTCTTGCTATAACTCTAAAAATGTGGTAATATAATTTTGGTGATGAATATGGAAATGCTTCAGTTAAAATATTTTTATGAAAGTGCCCAAAGCGGAAGCTTTGCAAAAACCGCAGAAAAATATATGGTTCCCACCTCCTCCGTGTCTGCATCGGTAAAAAGGCTGGAAAATGAGCTTGGATGCAGTCTTTTTGACCGTCAAAGCAACAAGATAACTCTCAACCCCAACGGAGAAAGGCTTAAAAATTCACTCAAAGTCGTTTTTTCCGAGTTGGAGGATGCCGTGGGAAGCATTACCTCCCACGACGAAACAATCGGGGAAATCAAGATGCTTGTCCGTTCTGTACGAAAGGAAATTACCAAGCACATAATAGATTATAAATCCACCAATCCCCGTGTTTCGTTCCGCACTGTGTTTGATTTTGACAAAACGGATTTTGAAGAATATGACATTATAATTGACGAAAAATCCAATGCTTACCCCGGTTACGAGAGTTTTCCCCTTTGCACACGCACACTGAGATTAAAAGCAAAAAAAGGAAAGTTCCCCAAGAATCATTCCATGATGCTTGGAGAACTTAAAAACGAATCCTTTGTGTCATTTGGTGATATGAGTAACACCCACAGAATTTTGGTAAGTGCCTGCGAAAGAGCAGGTTTTGTACCAAACATTGCAGTACAGACCAACGATATCAACTGTCACGAAACCTTTATATCATCGGGAATCGGAATAGGAATCGGTCTTGAGAGCAAAAATCAAATGCCTGATCCCAATGTGGAAATACTAAGTGTTATGGATTTTAACGAACAGTATGATATCTTCTGCTACTACAGAAAGAGCTCACGATACGGAAATGTTAAGAAGTTTCTGGAGTTTTTGGGCAGAAAGAATTTTGAAAAAGAAATCTGTGGGGATACTGCGTACCCCCACACCCCCGCTTTTCCGCGTGAAAATACAGGGAAAGCCAAAATATAAAAGACAAATATTTATCGAACGCTGCGGAGGGGGTTATTTTCACCCCTTGTCCTCGCTAAATGGCAAATGCATAATGGAACTAATATATTGCCTTTGCCATTTTCGATATATTTGCCTTTTTTCTTTTTGCTTTCTTTCTCCTGTATTTTCAATGCGGAAGTTTGAAGCTACGATGGAAACATATTTTTGAAAAATTCGAAAAGAGTTGGCGAATGAAGTGTAGATGGAGTTCATGCAACTCTTTTTTATCATTTGCTTTACATTTTGATTTATGTGTGATAGAATAAATACACCACATCACATTTTAATACTTTGATAAGCTAATCCACATAGGGGAAAATACCTTGGTAAAAGGTGTTCTCTCTTTCTTCCCATGTGGATAGTTTATGGTGTGATGTGGTAGTCTAACCGAGGAGGACACTTTTTCGCACACCCTTCGGGGTGTGCTTTTTTATTGCGAGGTAAAATTATGAGTGAAAAAACAATAATTGATGTAACAGGTACACCATTGATACCATCAGACCTAGGCAGTGAATGTCCAGGAAATGGTAAACATCCGGAATATGAGTGTTGTTGTGATGAATGTGATTACTATCTACACTGTTTTCCGCAATTTGAATTGCAGTCAAACACAAACAAAAAAGGGGCAGTCTCCATAAACGAACCTGATGTATAAAAATTTATTTTGCAGGGCGTATGCTTACATCCGTTACAATTTTAAATAATTATACAGAAGATTGTTTAAAGGGACAGTCCCTTTTGACTTTCAATTTCAATTCAAATTATGACGTATATCAGAAAACATCCTCAACTGTTTCAGTTCCGTTTTCTCTGTATGTGTACACGGTAAATCCGTCATAATACCATTCTCCGTCCTCGCCGTCTCCGATACAGCTTGATGCATAGGTTTTGTTTTTTGGCTGACCGATAGCGGCAACAAGGGCAGATACACTCTGACCTATATACTGAGATGCAGTTTCCTTTGATGCGGTTTTTACCACAGGTGTTTCTTCCTTGGCAGGCTCGGAAGTAACTGCATTTGATGTTAACGATTCCGATTCTTCTGCCACGGGCTCTGCTTGTGAAGTTTCATCTGTTGTGGCAGGAAGTGCAGGCTCTTCTTTTTTGGTTTCCTCTGTTGTGGCAGGAAGAGCTGCTTCGTCAGCTTTTTCTTCGGACTGTATGTCTGTTTCTGCCATTTTTTCGGAAACAGTGTCGGTTACTTCGCTGTTTTTCTTTTCCTGACATGAGCACACGCCAAATACCATGGCAAGCACCAGCATCATAATAACTAATTTTTTCATCATAATAGGTCACCTCATTAAATATATGTTTATTTTATTTTCTTTTGTTTTGGGAATGTAAGCGGAAAAGCTTTTGTCACCTCTTGGAGTTGCCTGATAGGAAACTCCGCCCAAAACTACTATAATATTATCATAAGTTTCAGGCAGTTCATCAAGCTCTCCGTCAAGACGTATAAAGCCGTCAATCAGTCCGTCATCTGTGATTTCGGTTTTCCCGTTTGCTTTTTTTAGCTTTGCGGTATCGGTATTTCTTACAGGTGCGGGGAAAACCGCCCCCTCGGTAATAATCCTCTCAATATTTCTTTCCACAATCTCCAGAATTACAAAGTTTGCTCCATCCTGCTTTGCCCTCGTAAGGTCAAAGGGGAGCACCCTTGTAAAGGCAGAGTGACCAAATTCATCGGCAAGAAAGGGGTGGAGAGTGTTACCGAATGAATCACGGAACATATAGAGCCTGTCCTCTTTATTTTCGCAGACAGTATTTATAAAATTATCCTCAAAAGAACGTATCGGTCTCTCGTAGCGAAAATAGTGAGATTTGTCATACACAATATCTTTGTCGTAATCTTTGCCGTAAACATAGAGCATATCATAAAGGTCTCCGCTTCCGTCTTCTGCTCTGCGGGTTTTTGTGCCAAAATTATTTTTGTGTTCTCTTCCCAGGGCATCCAGTATGCAGTCCGAAGCAAATCCTGCTCCCTCTGTTGTCCAGTGAGAATCTGTTTTGCGGTAAAGAATTTTTTCCTTTGCAAATTCCGTTTCTAAATCAACATACTCCACCTCTGTATTTTTCAGTTCATCCTTTACCATATCCATATTGGATTTTCCCGAAAAATCCGGATAAAAGCCGGGCATCTTTTGTGGGTAAAGAGTACTTTTGTTGGGTACGGGGACAAAGGCAAACTTCATGCCGTTTGACTTGCAGTATTCGTCCATAAGCTCAAGGGTTTTGGCAATGGAGTATATTTCTCTTTCCGACATAAGGTTTGTGCCCTGATAGTCGTCCAGTGTTTCCTCGTAAAAAAGCCATCCGTCTTTGCCGAGAATCACCTTTTTTTCGGATGACTCGCCAAAGATTGCCGCCATAATACGGTGTTCCGTTCCTATAAGGAAATTCCTGAGCCCGAAGCTTTTGTCAAACCAATCTGAAAGGTCTTTCATATAATCATTGTTAATCCTGCCGTCTTGCTCCACAAGGGATGGGATTTGCATCTGTCCCTCATTGGCAACAGTTTTATCCTTTGGTAACAGGAGCATTGCTAACAGAGGTACAAAGCAAAGGGCAAAAAATATAAATATAAAAATCTTATTCTTTATTTTGCATACCCCCTAAAACTGTGTGTATATAAACGGATTGAATGACGATGCCGCAAGCTTTATTACACACAAAATGAAAGCCAGCATAACTATGGCCATTCTAAGCAGAGTTGGAATTTGTATACCTTTGCTGTGAAGTTTTTTTGAGATAAAATCCTTAACCGGCATTACAAATATGATGCCTGCAAAAAGTGTGCATACCGTGGACGGTGTAAGAAGATTGCAGAGCAGGGCAGTATTAATACGGGAAAAATCAAAGCCCGTAAACATTGCCCCCACAAGGGAGAATGCCTGTCCCACGCTGTCCGCACGGAAAAGCACAAATCCCAGAATTACCGCAAGCATTGTGTATATATGTCCGATGAGAGCAGGGACTTTCTTTTTGAAAGCATCCTCAAAGAACAGGAAAAATCCGTGCCACAAGCCCCAGAGGATAAATGTCCAGTTGGCACCGTGCCACATACCGGTAAAGAAAAATACAATAAGCCTGTTGAGCCTTGCTCTCCAAACGCCCTTTCGGTTACCGCCCAGAGGTATGTAGAGATACTCACGAAACCATGTGGAAAGGGAAATATGCCATCTACGCCAGAATTCCTTGATTGATGAAGAAACATAGGGGTGTGCAAAATTTTCGTTTATCTTAAATCCGAAAACTCCCCCCAGTCCTATTGCCATGTCGCTGTATGCACTGAAATCGTAGTATATCTGCAATGTATAGCAAAGGGCACCGATCCAGGCGAGACGCATATCGAGAACAGAAGCCTCCATACCATAGACACCGTCAGCAACAAAGCCGAGCACATTGGCAAAAAAGAGTTTTTTCACAAGTCCTGTCACAAAGCGTTCTATGCCTTTAACCGCATCTTCCGAACTTCCGTCACGGCTGTCTATCTGATGGGCAATGTCTCCGTATTTAACAATGGGTCCTGCCACAAGCTGAGGGAAAAAGGCTATGTACAAAAGTACCTTGCCAAAGCTTCTTGATGCCATAGATGGGTTTCTGTACACGTCTATAACATAGCTCATACCCTGAAAGGTGAAGAACGAAATACCTATGGGCAAAACAATTCCTGTTTGCTCTATACCAATAAATGGTATCTGTGAGAGTATTCCGGTAAAGAAATTGAGATACTTGAACACGAAAAGTATTCCGAGGTTTAAAAAGACGGAAATACACAGACTTATCCTTCTTATTCTGTCACCTTTTTGCATCATAAGTCCTGCACCGTAATTGCACAGCACGGAAAGTATGAGCAAAGCAAGCCAGTCCAGTCTTCCGAATGAATAGAAAACAAGGCTTGCAACCATAAGGATAAAATTTTTAATTTTTAAAGAGCGTACAGAGATATATA
This sequence comes from Clostridia bacterium, assembly GCA_045545635.1. Taxonomy (GTDB): domain Bacteria; phylum Bacillota; class Clostridia; order UMGS1810; family UMGS1810; genus RGIG8748. Next base: position 8,147 of record JAZQBI010000020.1, read on the forward strand.
ATATGTATGTAATCGGTAAAAACGCAAACAAAAACAGTGCCGAACTAAAAACCATACAATGAACCCTCTTTAGTTGTTATTTGGGAAATGATAGGGGAAAGGAGTTGAATCGATATTCATATTATAAAGATCATAATCTTTCTTTTTTGCATATCTGTATCTGTAAGCATACTCCAGCTCGGGATCGAAAATTTTTCCGTCTATCATAACCCATGCGTGGTCGGAGTTCTTTGTTCCTACACCGCCTGACACCACATATGCCTGAGTGTAACCGATGCGTCTTGCCATAAGCAGGAAGCAGGATGCAAAGCAGTAGCAGTTACCCTTCATATTGCTGAACATAAACTTTGCACTTTCCATAACAAAGGCATTACTGCCTCTTGGCTGGTGAGGTCTTGCAAGATATTTGCAGTTGTCACGGAGATACTTGTATGATGCACGGAGCTTTTCTTCTTTTGTCATTTCGGGTGTGGTGCATTTTTTAAGTGCCTTTTCTACCAAAGCATCCACTGTGGAGCTTTTGGTTGTATATTTGCCGTCAGAACCAAAATAGGTGTGACCTGCATATCCGCTTTTCAGGATGGAATGATCTTCCTTGAAATAGTAAAGAGCTTCGCCTATTTCCTGAGGGCCTGCAAACGAGGTGATTATGTCACCGACAGAGCTGGCGTAGTAGGTTTTCCCATCCTTTTCAACAAATCTGTCCGGCAGATTATTGCGGAACTGTCCGTTGGAGTTAACTTTGAGCTCAATGCCCTTTACATTTACAGTACCCTTGGGAAATCCGCTTTTTACATATGTAAAATCATACCAGGTCTCTTTTTCTGCAAAACCTGTGCTTTTGTGGGGAACTGTAGCCTCCATTATATCGCAGAAATATTTTGAAGTCGGGGGCACATCATAAAAGGGATTTATCCCCTGATATTCTAAAGCTCCTTTGCTTTTGGCAGAGCTTCTGCCCAGAAATTTATTTATAAAAACCGCCGCATCCTTTCTCGATACAGGTTCATCAGGACAAAAGGCGTTTTCTGAAGCCGGCTCCATAAAGCCCATTCTGTATGCATACTCTACCGCTTTGCCGGATGGGTGGTTTCTTGTATCTTCAAAAGAACATTCGTATTCTGTAATATCTGTCGTTTTGCAGAAAGCCTCAATAAGCTCTGCTCTGGACATAGCCGCATCAGGATAAAAAGAACCGCTGTAATGACCGCTGATTATAGCCGAGGCTGTTACCTTCTTAATATCCTCGGCATAGGGAGTATCCGCAGTAACATCGGTAAAAAAGCTTTTTCCGCCATTGTCACCTAGCTCATACAAGGTGGAAAAGGCGTGGCAGAATTCACCGCGGCTGAGATAATCCGACGGGCGGAATGCACCGTCCTTCCCTTCCATATAAGGTATATGGCCGTCGGTATATTTAAGTACGGGAGCTGTCCATATTATATATCCGGGTTCAGCCGTATACTCAGCATAGCCGGTAGTATGTACAAAAATTGTGCATACTATCAGTGCAATAAATAAGGGTATTAGTTTCGTTGTTTTCTTAGCTTTCATTTGTTTCACCTCATCAAAAAACTAATTCATTATTATATCAAAAATGTCGAAAAAAGTCAATATAAAAGGAGATGCAAAATAAAGCACAGACCGCTTTATTTTGCATCTCCTTTTAATATCATAATCCGACTGAATTAACACCATATACTGCCTGTGAATCCGTGAAGCCTTCGAATTTGAGCTGGTCGATAAGTCCCTGCCTTGAAAACGAAGAAAACTCCAGATACGATTCTGCCTTTTTTGCCGCCTGCTCGTTCCAGTCTGCACCGCAGTTATCCGCACCATATTTAGCCTGCTCGGCAGTGAATTCCTCAAATTTAAGCTGTTCTATCAACCCCGTGTATGAAAATGCTGAAAAATCCAGATAGGATTTTGCTTTTTTGAGTGCCTGTTCATTCCAGTTTGCACCGCAATTATCTGCACCGTACACTGCATCCTCATGGGAGAATTTTTCGTATTCCAACTGACCGATTAAGCCGGAATATGAAAAAGCGGAAAAATCCAGATAAGACTTTGCTTTTTTTACTGCATTGGCTTTGGAAACCGAAACAGATTTGTAATCAGGATCCGAAGCTCCGCACCGGGAACACTTTCCATCGGCAAAGGTATGTCCCAATTTTGAGCCTTTTGTTGCTCCGCATGAGCATTTTTCGGGCTGTGTGCAGGTAGCTTTTGAATAGGAGTGTTCGTGCTTGGGCTCGGTAGCTGCAACGGGTTTGGGTGCTTCTTGAGGTTTTGGAGTTTCCGAAGGTACGGTTGTCTCTGCCGCCTTTTTAGGTTCCTCGTTTTGCACAGTTTCTTCAACCGTCTTGGGGGTTTCCTCTTTGTTCAAAGCCGGCTTATCCGTATTTTGTTCGTTTTCCCCGTCCAAAACTGTCTCGCTTGCCTGCTCTGCAGGGGTTTCTGCAATATTTGTTTCAGGTGTGTCTGCAGTATCTGCAGTGCTTTCACCGCAAGCACAAAAAACAAATAACATAAGAATTGTCATTAATAATGCAAGGTGTTTTTTCATTGTTTTATCCTCCGTAGCAAAAATTTTTTAACGGTTACTCCATAACCGATTCAGTGTCAATAGCTGACAAATCGCTATCTTCTTCGGAAATGATTGTTTCTTCCGCTTCGGAAGCAGACTCAACTGCAGGATTTTCCGCGTCGGGCGTAATGTCGGATGGATTGGTGATTTCGGGTATCGCCGGAATTTCTCCGGTTTCTTCCGGTGCTTCCGGCATTGGTGTTTCCTCTTGAATTTCTTCATCCCTCAGGTCTTCCGATGGTGCTTCTTCCTCGGATTCTTCCTCCATAGTGCCTACTGCAACCTCTGCTGTGACAGGCTGATATCGGCTTCTTGATTCAAACTTTCTGTCATATTCCTCGCCGTTTTTCTTATAAACACGGTAGCTTTCGTACACGCTGCCGTTTGAACCTGCAGTTATCACCTTGGTTTCCCCTTTAGGGATAGTATCGTCTTCGGTCTGAACGGTTGTGTATTCAATTGCTGAAACATAGTTGGAAACAAATTCCACGGTATAATCCATCTCCGAAGTACCCACAATTGACACAGTAAGATTTGTACCGTCAATTTTGGCTTTGATGCTTACGGGATATGGCTTGTTGTTTTCAAAAACATAGTCAATTGTACCGTAGGACACTGTGGCATCTCTGCCTCTGGGAACATAGTCTACGGGTATGGAGTGATTGGTTCTCGACACGGTCTTAAGGTCTGCCATAACCACCGCATTGTAGAGTGCTGATGACACCTGACATATTCCTCCGCCTATGCCGTCCACCACCTTTGTACCTACATAAACATGTGCCAGCCTGAAGCCTGCTTCCGCAGTTCTTGGACCTACGACCTTATTGTAGGAAAATCTCTCTCCGGGGTTTACAACATAACCGTCTATTTTGGATGCGGCAAGGGCAATGTTTGCACATCTTCCCTCGGAGCTTCCGGCAAAGGAAGTAGAATATTTTGCCATTATCTTGTTTACATATTTATCCTCAAGATAGCTTGCAGTTACCTGAGGTCTTGTTATTTTTGCAGGAATTTTGTAGGAATCGGTGCTGTTTTTGTTTTCTTCAAAAATTCTTCTTGCCTCTTCCTCGTCAATTTCCACCCCGATTACCTCGGGTTCTATGTGATAGGTATCACCGTCTTTGGTGTACACTGCATCTTTCGCTTTTTGTACATACTTTTTCTTAAACTGCTCAAAACTAAGATTGTCAGGCTTGTGCTTTGTAAGAACGATTTCCACGGGGTTATCTGCCTTGAAATCCGAAAGCTCATTCTCCAGTGCTTCCATAGCCTTGTCAACATCCACGATATTTCCCTCACGGGAGTTTGTCACTACAAGGCAGTCCTCGCCGTAGTTCACGGTCATGGGAGCAGGATCGATAATTCTGTCCCCAAGATTATTCTCTGCCGCAAGAACTAATTTATCCCGATCAATAAACAAAACCGGATTTATGTTAATGCCCTCAGTACGGGCTTTTTTGATTTCCTCTTTATTTGTTTTTTTATCATTACCTCTGCCTACAAGAAAACACCTGTGTGCAGTTTTCTTTGCATCAAGCTTAAGGTCAAGCTGAGATGCAGGAATCTCAAAGCTTACACCGTCACAGATGAAGTCTATTACCGCATCCTTTGCAAAGTTTTCGTATTTTTTGAGCGATGACACGGCTTGTTGCTCCGTCATATCACCCACAGCTATTCCGGCAACAGCAACACCTTTTGCAATAAGAACATCCTTTTTGCCGCATGCTCCAAGCATAAGAGCCAATGTCAACACAAAGATAAGAAGCTGTACCGCCTTTAATTTTCTAAGACAAAAAAACATCTATATATCCTTCCCTTTCAATTATATAATACTCATGCGAGTATCATATAATACCCTCTTTTTCAAAAAACTTTTTTGTTAAAAACCGGCGGTGTAAAAACAAGTTTTACACCGCCGAATTTCAACTTGAT
>JAZQBI010000021.1:0-3980 GCA_045545635.1 Clostridia bacterium
CTTTCTCTAAGTGTTACTTCCTTCTTGTAAGTATTTAATGCTTCCATAATTCAACCTTGCCTTTCCTTTGTTCTATTTACTTGTGACAAAAATAATGATTTTATAACGCTCTAAGAGCTGCCAATGCATCCTCTGCTTTTCTGTTGATGTACTCGTTTTCTTCCTCCGGCTCTTCGTTTCGGTTTACCCTGAAACCATTTCGATATGTTTTATCTGTAGGAATCTGAATAACTTTATACTGGTTATCTTTCTTCTTTCCTTCCTTCATCAAATCAATACCGCCAGTAGTTTCACTAAAGCCAACATACTGTTCATTCAACTGTTCAAACGGAACTCTCGCTTCCTCAAGACGCTCTCTGTCTCGTTTCTGCTGACGTTTCTGACGCTTCAGGTGTTCCTCCAGTGCCTTTTGAGGAACCTTCGGAGCAATCTGTAACAGTTCCTGACAATATGCTTCGCATACTTTTTTCCCTTTTTGGAATACATAAATCGTACCCATATCTTCCGGATCATACTTGACATCCACTTTCTGACCAATGAAATCGCATAATTCGTCTGAACGATATTCCATTCCCATAAGTTGGATACCGATATTCTTGACCAGTCTGTTTTCTGACTTCATCATCAACATAGTTGCATAACTCTTTGGTGGAATTGCCTTCTCATAACGCTCTGCATTTTCAAAACAAGATAATGGTGTCTGCCATTCTTCTCCGGCTTTCTTCAATCCACCATGTTTTTTCACCATGTAATCTTCATGTAGCCATGTAGTCCAAGCCTCAAAGAATTCTTCCATACTCATCAACTCTCCACGCTCAAGCATTCCTGCAACATCCTTCTTTACTTTTGCAAATGTCTTAGAACCAGTGAGTGTTCCAGTATATGAGGTAAACCATTTTGTAAAACGATTACACACCGTACCGAAAAATCTTTCTATCTGACCTTTACTCCAAGGCTCATAAGGAAGTGCTCTGTGGTCATCTTTGATTCCGATGGATTTATAAAAACCTTTGGTTTCATTATCAAAGTCCATTCCACTTCTATCATTTCTACTTCGCCCGGTCATTGTCTTAGCGGTGTAATCCTTACCATTATCTATGTAAAGATATTCCGGCACTCCGCCATATTCGGAATACATCATCTTCAACAATGACTGCTTTAATACATCACTGTTGGCATCTTTACACATCACATCACCAAGTATCATTCTGCTTCGCATATCAATCCATGCTGCAAGGTGTGGCTTAATTGCAGTCACCTTTCCGTTTGGATGCGTATATGCAACCCAACAGTCAAAGGTATGTTCATCACCCATCACTATCTGCATAACCTGAAGGCTCTTGGTATCTCTGCTTCCTTTGACAAGAATCTTATTCTTGTATTCACGAGAACCCCGGCTTGCTAAATACCAAGCGTTGTACATATTCTCATCTTCCATCAAATAGTTGATATACCTCGCCACCGACTGGTAGGAAGGTATCTTTTCCCATTTGTTAATATTCTTGAGAATATTCAGCTTGTCATAAAGCATTTCCTTTGTTCCCTGATTCTGTGCAAACTCTGCATTGAACCATATATTCTTGATTGCTTGTCTGACCTCTGGTGTAAAACTTGGAAATGTTCCTGCTTCTTTTGGTTTTCTGCATAGACAAAGCACCTTGAAGAATTCATAATTACCACCATCTTCTTTATGCATCTTATCTGCCCACGCCTCGGCTTCCATATATGACTTCGTGTAACGATACAATGTGCGTTTTCCCTTTCCAAGTCTTTCTTGTGCAAAGGTTTCTGCAAACTCGGTTCTGCCTCGCTCGTCATATTCCATAAACTCACGTACTATGTTTCCAAGTTCCATTGCCTTGTACCATTCACTATTGTGTTTTTCAATGAACCAATCTAAATCTTCCCCAACATACCAAGGAATCTCTGTCTTATCCTCCGCTTCTTGAACCGGAGCATTTGCAACTTCTTTCAGTTTCTCCCTTTCCTTCCAAGCTGTCCTTGCTTTCTTAGATAGGGAAGATACCGCCACCATTGTCAGTTCTTTTCCACCGCCATTCCGTTGTTCTTTAGTTATAAGAAACTTTTCAGGATTGCGATCAATTCGCTTTGATAGTGTTTTATATTGTATGCCTTCCAGTTCAGCAGCTTCATTGAGTGTGACATACACTTCCGCCATCATTCCACCTCCTTCATGCTGCTATGTCCAATATGCTTTTAATCGCTTCGATGTACTTCTCCCCACTTCGCTCACCATGAAGAATCTTATTCAGATACTGTGGCGTAGTACCAAGTGCATCCGCAAGCTGTTTCGCTGTCATGTTCTTATCAATCAATTTTTTCTTTATCTGCTTCCCAAGTTTGGTATAGCCTGATCTCGCTGCACTCGTTTTCATCACCGCCCAACCTCTCATTCTGTTTTGGAGAGCTTTCTTGTCCGGGGGTTTCTTACCATTGACACTCTTCTTTTTCAATGCTGTTCTGCTGACTACTTCCAAGCACTCCGAAGTATTCTTCACAACCAAGTGATTCTCCGGATCGAGTCCATGACTTTTCATCAACTTCTTTTGACTGAGTGTCGGCACTTTACCATTCTTCATCCGTCCTGCCTCCTCATATTTTGTCCATTACATCTTTGATAATCGCATAACCGGAATCCCCGGCAATATTCACTTTCCTTGTACCGCCTTCTACAAATTGAATCGTGATTTCATTATGATCCTCACTCAAAATCAGATCCTCAATATTTCTTCCTGCACTTGTAGCCTTCAAAAGTAACTTCAGACGGACAACAATCTCTTCTTTGTTTTCCATTCATGCCTCCTTCTACTCAAAACTTAATTCTGTTAATAAATAACGAATTATGTTAGAATAGATACTGAAGGATTTTCTAAATCCTGAAAGGGGGTGATTCCTGTGGTTACTTCCCTTGATAACTTCAAGCTCCAATGGAAACACGTTTCCTCTAAAGCTGAAGCGGATTGTGTTACTTCCGAATACGAATGCCGACTGCCAAGAAAGTATTCTGATCCTCGTAAGTACCACATGACTAAAGTGGTTACGCCACAAAAGGAATCCATTTCCTTCAGTATCATCTAACACGTTGATACTGCCACCGGGGAGCAAATGCTCCTCTGGTGGACTTTTGTTGTATAAAAAACAACCGGAACAACCAAATGGATCATGAGGGAAGCTCCGGCTGTTCTTATCGAAAATGCTTTCCCTCTATTAGATTTTCCTCAGTCGAGTGACTGTTTTAGATTGAGAAAATCTGTGGGATATGTTATTTTTGAGTTGGTTTATTTTTAACCCTATAACGAGTATATCTCCGATATAGGAGAATGTCAAGCATTTTTATCCTTTATAGGAGAATTTTATTCGAATTAGCAGAATGGAGGTATTCATGCAATTGGATATGAAAACTATTGGAAATAGAATCAAAGAAAGACGAAAAGAATTGAATCTTACACAGTTAGACATAAAGTCAAGAGTTGGTATTTCTTCAGGGAATATCAGTGATATCGAACGTGGAAACAGACTGCCTGCTGCATCAACTTTAGTTCAACTAGCAGAAGTATTGGAATGTTCTGTCGACTACATCCTGACCGGGGTTTCTCCTTTGTCGGAGATTTCATTATTATCCGTTCAAGGAGAATCCGCCAAAAAACTTGTAAACTTATTTCTAACATTATCACCCGAGGATCAGGATGAGCTTATTATGATTGCACAAATGAAAGCTGATAAAGGAAAAAGAGAGAGAGATGCAAGATCATCCCATTCAGAAAACGCCAAGTCTGAAACAGCTTAATTTTTATTTTCTTCCTTTGGGTTATTTATAACCCTTTTTATGTCGAATTGACTTGAAGGGAATTATTTCCCGATAAAACCGACACAAGCCCTATAAATACGCCAATTCGACAATTCAGTTTGCTAATTGTTTTTTGTCGAATTGAACTCATTCATTTTCACAAGCTTCTTTT
>JAZQBI010000022.1:0-4698 GCA_045545635.1 Clostridia bacterium
ATTATTTGATAAGTTGGAAAGCAAATAACGACAGGATGCCGTTGATTGTTAAAGGTGCAAGACAAATTGGTAAAACAGCCTCAATCAAAATGTTTGCAGAAAACAATTATAAAAATCTTGTAGAAATAAATTTTGTTTTGCAAAAACAGTATAAAAGTATTTTTGAAGACGGGTTTGAGGTAGATACAATACTGAAAAACATTTCTTTAATCAATCCTGATTTTGATTTTGTTCCCGGCGAAACACTCCTCTTTTTTGACGAATTGCAAGCATATCCGAATTGCGCTACAAGCCTTAAATCTTTTAAGTTAGACGGAAGATATGATGTTATTTGTTCAGGCTCACTTATGGGGATAAGCTACGAAGAAATTGAGTCAAACAGTGTAGGATATAAAGAAGACTATGAAATGCACTCAATGGATTTTGAAGAATTTCTCTGGGCAAAAGGCTACAGTTATAAGCAGATTGATGAAATGTATCAGAAAATGCTTAAGCTTGAGCCGCTTTCAAAACTTGAGTATGATGTAATGCTTGAAAACTTCCGGGAATATATGGTTCTTGGCGGTATGCCTGCAATAGTAAACAGTTTTGTTACCAATAAGAATTATAGCGGAACACTAAAAATGCAGAAACAGATTCTGCTTGACTACGAAGAGGATATTACCAAATATGCCAAAGGTCTTGATAAAGCTAAAATTCTTAACATATACCGTAAGATACCTATGTTTCTGGGAAAAGATAATAAGAAATTTCAGATTTCAAAGATTGACCATGGTGCAAGAAACCGAGAGTATGTCGGAACTGTGGAATGGCTGATATCAGCGGGAATTGTGAATGTATGTTATTGTCTTGATACACCTGAACTTCCTCTCAAAGGTAATGTAAATCCGGATAATTTTAAAATTTATTTTGGCGACACAGGACTTCTTGTTGGTTCTCTGGATGAAGAGGCACAAGAGGACCTTAGAGCCAATAAGAATTTTAACACTTATAAAGGTGCAATATACGAAAATGTTGTAGGAGAGATGCTCAGGAAACAAGGTTATGACTTGTATTTTTTCCGCAATGAAAAGGGAACTGTTGAAATGGATTTCTTCGTCAGGGATTCAGATTCACTTATTCCTATAGAAGTGAAAGCTATTGACGGTGCAACTGCGTCACTTAATAATCTAATCGAAAAAGACACTTATTCAGATGTGAAATATGGTATAAAACTTGCAAACAAAAATATCGGATTCAATGGAAAATTCTATACATTTCCATACTTTCTGGCATTTTTGCTTAAACGATTTTTAAAAGATAAAAGTTTGTAAAATTCAATAGCTTGCTAAAAAGCAATCAACATTAATTATGTGTTGATTGCTTTTTTTATTTCAAAAATAGATTCTTATCGGTATTAAATATTTTGCCGAATGTCTTAACCAGGCGGAATGTGAATCTCCGTATTGTGATAAAACCTATTTCTCTATGCAGAACGCACCGATAATTTTGGCTCTTTGTGTAATACAGTTGAGATTTATGTATTCTTTATCGGTGTGAAAGTAATCACCGCTTCCACCAATACCGCATATGCTTGGCACTCCTGCCTCCTGAGTGTAGGCAGAATCGGAGCCTGCTCCAGATTCGATGGGAGTGAGAGTTCCGAGATTGTATTTGCAACTTACGGAATTAAGAGCATCAAAAAGCTTCATGGTAGCTCTGTCTTTTACCATAGGTTTTCTTGTACTTAAGGTGATGGATTTAGAGTGAGTACCTTCTACATAACTGCGTGCGGTAATTTTCTTCACATTTTCCTCGGCAGTTTCCATATCAGCAACATCGGGATATCTTATATCTACAATAAAACTACATTTGTCAGCTATAATATTACCAAGAGTTCCGCCCTCTATAACACTACAGTTGTAGGTGATGCCGCCTCTTTTACTGAGCTTTTCCAGTTCTACTATCTTGTTTGCCGCTTCAAGAACGGCATTTGCAGATGTAAAGTAATCACTTCCGGAGTGACCGCTTATGCCGAAAACATCTATCCTTTTTCTTATGATGCCCTTGCGGGAAACAACCACTTCGTTTCTTCTGGTGGTTTCACAGTTAAGAGCACTTCTGAAGCCGTCAACGGAATGGTGAAAAAAATCCATTTCCTTTTCGCCGCCGAGAATATTGGATATTTCCTCATCAGAAGTGAGGATAAGGCGGGTATGCTTGTCATATCCGGACTTCATGAGTGCCTCCATTGCAAGGAGTGCAATAGCTATGCCGCCCTTGCAGTCAACTGCACCGGGTGCACGCATTCTGTCCCCCGATACGCTAACCGGATTCTTTCCGAATGCACCCTTGGAATGAACTGTGTCTGTATGTGCAAGGAAAAGATGTCCTTTTTCCTTGCCGGGATTTATATCCACGGTAAGGAAGTTACCGCATTTGGAAAACAATGTTTTTTCGGTTACAAACCCCTTTGCATTTGTAAACTCTTCTATGTAATCAATGAGTTTGTCTATTTCCTCTTTGTCCGTTGCACGAGCCTCAAAAGAACAGATTTTTTTGAGAAAATCAACATATTCGTCATATAGCTCATCTATGTAACTAAAAAGCATTTCTGTCATATATATCCTCTCCCTATTCAAAACTGCTCCAATTATACCACTAATATTGATAACTGTAAATAATAAGCATAATTTATCTTGCATAGCTTTTTGAAATGATGTATAATCGTAGCAAGGGAGGTAATATTATGGAACTTCTTCAACTAAGATATTTTTTTGAAAGTGCAAAAAACGAAAGCTTTGCCAAAACCGCCTCAGAGCATATGGTACCCCTCACCTCGGTTTCGGCATCGGTACGCCGTCTGGAAAAGGAGCTTGGGGTTGAGCTATTTGACAGACATAGCAACAGGATTACTCTGAACGAAAGAGGAAAAAAGCTTCAGAATTCCCTGTTTATGATTTTGGGGGAGCTTGATAGTACCATATCTCAGCTTGTGGAAGACCATCGGGAAATAAAAATTGCGGTGCGTGTTCTCCGAAGCGAAATAACAGACCACATAGTAAACTATGCTCAGTTGCATCCGGAAATTTCATTTAAGACTATATTTGATTTTGACAATAACAATAATGATGACTTTGACATCGTGATAGATGACACAGTCCAGAATTATCCCGACCACAAGTACTTTGAATATACAAGCAAGGAAATGAAATTTCGCGCTTCATCCAAAAATCCACTGTGCGGGAAAAAATTGCACCTTAAGGATTTGTGGAATCAGAAATTTATAACAATGGGTGAAAATACAAGTGCTCATAAGATGCTGGTTAATGCCTGCCATCGTGAGGGGTTCAGCCCCGATATCGTGGTGCAAACCAACGACCTCTTGTGCTACAACAAGTACATAGCATCGGGAATGGGTATTGCACTGGGAAGATACGAGGATCACCCGGGAGAAAACTCCCGGTTTCTTGATGTGGAGGATTTTATTGGAAGGCAGACAGTATATGTTTTTTACAAAAGTCAGATGTATCATGGAAATGTTAAGGATTTTATAGAGTATATAAGATCAAAAAAAGATGAAATGGGGCTGTCTCAGTAAAATTGAGGCAGTACTGAATTTTCGCACACAAAACCTTATTATCGAGACATACCCTTAGCAGAAATGATTAACTCGGATTACGGGTTACTTGTTTCTGCTTTTACCCATATGAAATTAAATGAGGATAATGTGGAAGACACTCGATATTGGGATGCTTTTAAATGTCAAAAATCCAACAAGATGGCAAAAAATATCAACTTCTACTCTAATTTTATCATTTGAAAAGAAAATTCATTGTGATATGATGTATATAGGTGTATCGCCTGTAAAGTAATTTTGAGTAATAGTGTTTATAAAGCCGCACACTAAATATCATATTAGGGGTAAACGGAATGGGATTTTTTACAACTCCATTAATTACTTTTAGTAGTTTGACACCAAAAAACAAATTATGATATAACAAAAACGCAATATACATGTCAATTTCAATAAGGACATGTAGTGTAAATTTACAACAAGTTTTTGAGAAGGAGGATAAGTCATGCTTAAGGTTGCGATTGTAGAAGATGAACTTTTTATGCGTGAATTTTTAGAACAGTGCATAGATTATGAAGATATAGGTTTTGAAATCTGTGGTTCATTTTGTTGTGCTGAAGATGCTTTAGATGGCCTTAAAGATATACAACCCGACCTTGTTATTACAGATATTAAGATGCCTGAAATGGATGGTATCACATTTATGTCTGAGATGCTTAAGATTAATGCAGATACTCATTTTGTTGTAATAAGTAACTATCAGGACTTTGAGACAGTAAGAAGTGCGTTCCGAATCGGAATTTGCGACTATATTCCAAAGATCGATTTTGAAATTGAACATTACAAAGAAACACTTTCTGCTTTTGCAATGACAAAGGCCTCAACGATTTCTACATCAAAAAAAGGAGATGGCGAAAAGCTCAAAGCTCAGTTCTGGAGTGGTGATTTTTCGACGAACAAGGAAAAATCATCGGCTGTAAGTGAGCAGTTGATGATTTTTTCTCTTATTGAAATACTGAATTATGAAGATGTTGTCCAATTACAATGGAAAATGAATAAGGAATCGCTTAAACTCGAAATTTCGAATTTTATAGAAGAAAAGCTTAAAAACTTTGGAGATGGTGAATTTTTCTTTAATGAGT
>JAZQBI010000023.1:0-3767 GCA_045545635.1 Clostridia bacterium
TTCGACCTTAAATGCATAAAATTTAGTACAATTTTTATGCGGAGGACGAAGGTAGGCTTTCGCCTTGCGAGGACGACAAATAAAAAGTGTGCAAATTTTAAAAATTTAAGGCATACGGGGTTCAACTCCCGTGTGCTTAAGTTTAGGAGAAATTATCGTGAATTATATAAAAGAAATAGTCAAAAAACAAAAAGAAGGTGTACATGCAGGGTGCTATTCTGCATGTACGGCAAATAAATGGGTTATCGAAGCTGTTTTTGAAAAAGCAAAGGAAACCGATTCATTTGCAGTAATCGAAGCTACAGCAAATCAGGTAAATCAATTTGGCGGTTATACGGGAATGCGACCGACAGATTACAAAAATATGGTTTTTGATATTGCCGACAGAGTTGGATTTGAAAGAAGCAAAATAATCCTTGGAGGAGACCATCTTGGACCGTTGGTATGGCAGAAGGAAGAACCTCAAAGAGCAATGGAATATTCCCGTCAGCTCATAAATGAGTATGTAATGGCAGGATATACAAAAATACATATTGATACAAGTATGAGACTTTCCGGTGACAGTTTAACCGAGAGACTTTCGGATGAAGTAATTGCCGAAAGAAGTGCACAGCTGTATAAACAGGCAAAAGAGAGCTTTGAAGCTTTAAAGAAACAAAATTCCGATGCGCAGGAGCCTGTGTTCATTGTAGGAAGCGAGGTTCCCATCCCCGGCGGAGCTGAAGAAAATGAGGATAGCGTTGCAGTTACAAAAACAGAGGATTTTGTAAGAACAGTAGAAATCTTTAAGGAGATTTATGCAAAAAACGGATTATCATTTGATGATGTAGTTGCTGTTGTTATTCAACCCGGTGTTGAATTTGCAGATGATTCTGTATGCGAATATAATCCGGAAAAGGCGCAGGATCTTGTAAATGCCTTAAAAAATTATAACGGACTGATTTTCGAGGGACATTCAACGGATTATCAAACCAAAGAATGCCTTAGGGAAATGGTAAGAGATGGGGTAGGAATTTTAAAGGTTGGACCTGCTCTGACATTTGCTTATCGTGAAGCTGTATATGCTTTGGAACTCATCGAAAAGGAAATTTATAAAACAAAGCCCTATGTAAGACTTTCCAATGTAAAAAATGTTGTAGAAAGTGTTATGCTTGATAACCCGTCTAATTGGGAAAAGCATTATCATGGCACAAGAGGGGATATAGCACTTTCAATGAGCTTCAGCTATTCTGACAGATGCAGATACTATATGACCGAAAAATGCGTAGATGAAGCAGTTGACATTTTGGTGAATAATATAAATAGTGCCAAAATTCCTCTCACTCTGATAAGTCAGTATATGCCGTCTCAGTATAAGCACCTGAGAAATGAAAGACAATCAACAGTAAGTGCACAGTGGCTTATTAAAGATAAAATAAAAGATTTGATAGATGATTATATCTATGCTATAGAGAAATAAATGAAAAACCGGTGATGTAAGATTCACTTTTTCTGAATCTTATTTTCCTATCACCAAGGGGGTGTAAATTCTCACGAATTTACACCCCCTTTTGGTATTACACCCTGCACAAAGCCGCAACTATGCAGTTAATGTTAATAAAGAAAAATCATTTTTCATTTCTGTGATTTGCAGTTTTATAGAGTTCTCGCAACACATCAGTATGTGATTCACAATCAAGATAATGTGCAAACAGTCTTTCGCCTCTTTGGATTTCATTTGCATCCGGCTCATCTTTAACAGACTTTAAGTATACTCCTTTTTTTAATTCACAAAATTCACGCCAGCCGTCACGCCATGTTCCGTCAGCAAGAGATTTGTTTCTTTCGTAAAAATCATGCATAATCTGTTCTTTTTTGCCTCCCTTGGCAAGCTCGATGCCAAATTCTGTGTTTATGGTAGGAATAAACTCAATTTCGTTGGTAATTGTATCATATCTCACCATAAGTGATGCATGCCATATTTCGGGAGTGGTTTCAAAATGGATTACAAAATGGAAATTTCCTTGTCCGTAAAGAATATGACTTCCGTTATAATTTTCATAACAGGAAATACAATGAGTATGTTGACAAAGAATCACATCTGCTCCGTTGTTTGCCATTTCTCTGCAAGCCTTAACAAGTCTGGGGGACGGATACTGACAATGTTCTTTTCCACCGTGATAAAGTACTATAACTCTGTCTGCTTCGGCTTTTGCCTTGCGGATATCAGCCATAGTTTCAAATTCATCAAACGGACGGCTTCCCATACGGTCCTCAAGGGCATAGGAAAATTCGTGTTCGCACACTGCTATAAGAGCAACTTTTTCACCGTTTTTTTCTACAATATAATTTTTACGCGAATCTTCATAGTTTTTGCCAAAACCCGTGTAAGGGATTCCCACTTCTTCGAGGGCATTCATTGTATCCGTAACACCTTCAATACCAAAATCAAATATGTGGTTGTTACTGAGTCCGCATATGGTAACTCCGAGTTTTTTCATAACATCGGCAACCTCTCTGCAAACCTTAAGATTAGGTCCGAATTTTTTTATTTCATTGGTTGATTCTGTGATAGGACATTCAAGATTGACAAAACAGATGTCATTTCCGTTAAAATACGGCAATGTGTCATTGAATAAAACATCCATATCCAAATCCTGAAAATAGTTACGGTTATTGTCTTTGTGGCATAAATCGCCCAATAATAATGCTTTCATAATTTGTTGTCTCCTTTAGTTTTTTGTTTTATATCACATATTAAATTAACGTACAAAATATTTTAAATCAAATAAATCAATGAGCCATTCAACTGATTTCTCAAGCCAGTCATATTTTCTTCTGAATCTTGGAATTGCCCAAAGAGTTTCATCAGATGCTCTGGATAGACCGTGAGGTCCTATCGGATAAATGTGCATTTCGCAGGGGATGCGAAATCTTGCAAGGGAAGAGGCGTATAGCAGGGAATTTTCCACAGGGACAACCGCGTCTTCGTAGCTGTGCCATATGAAGGTTGGGGGAGTAGCTTGTGAAACCCTGTTTTCCAATGACATAAAATCAAACATTTCGCTATTGGCATCTTCGCCAAGCAGATTTGTAAATGAGCGTTTATGGGATTTGTCTCCGGAGGTAATAACCGGATAGCCAAGTATGCAAGCATTCGGCTTGTGCAGTTGAGAGTTGATTTCCTCCTCGGAAAATATTGTGTCATTATTCCAAAGGGTAGATATTGAAGCCGCCAGATGACCGCCTGCACTAAACCCGATAATAACAATGTTATCAGGATTGATTCCAAAATCTTCCGAATGTAAACGAACATATCTTATTGCATTTGCAGCATCGGTTATTTGTGTGGGATGCTTGTGGGGTGCTACGCTGTAATTTAACACAAATGCGTGAAAGCCTGCAGCGTTGTAGGCGGTGGCTATTCTTTCGCCCTCGCGATAAGAACAACTGGAATATCCGCCTCCCGGACAAATGATAATTGCAGGACGCAAACAGTCTTTTTCAGGGATTGTATCAAGAAGATATGTTTTGAGTGTTGGTACAAAGCCGTGTTCGGTAGGCTTTTCTGATAATGGAATGATTTCGTGTTTCATATGTATTGCGCTCCTGTACAAAATTTTTAAGCAGAAACTGCCTATGTAAAACACTATAATATTGTTTGAAGAAAATGTAAATAAAGCATCGGCTACATTTGCAGAATCTGCAAAATGTTTGCAGGATTTTGCATTTACAATGTTTTGGGCGAATGAGATAATAAATTAAAATAGCAAAAGTGTATTCTGGGG
>JAZQBI010000024.1:0-2356 GCA_045545635.1 Clostridia bacterium
TGACCTTTATGAGCTTGCATATCACAAAGATGAAATTATCAAGATGGAAGGCTTTGGTGAAAAGTCCTATGAAAAACTTATCAAGGCCATTGAGGCAAGCAGTTATGTTACTTTAAACAAGTTTTTAAGAGCGGTGGATATTCCTCTGCTTGGCAGACACGCTTCAAAAACAATCAGTGATTATTTTGGTGGAGATTTTACAGCCTTTTCATGTGCTCTCTTGGGTGATGAACCGTTTGACTTCAGAATCCTTGATGGTATTGGAGATGTACTTAACCAGAATATTTATGAATGGTTTTATGATGATGAAAATCTTGCTCTATGGAGGAGACTTACAGACAAGGTAACATTTATTCAACCGGCAACGGATGAAGGAAGGGAGACAGATGGTATGCTTAAAGGAAAAACAGTTGTTGTTACAGGTGTAGTTGAAGGTTATACAAGAAGCGAGGCTGATGAGCTTGTTACCAAAAACGGCGGCACAGCAGCAAGCAGCGTTACAAAAAACACTGACATTCTTGTAATCGGAGACAAGCCCGGTGGTTCAAAGCTTAAAAAAGCCGAAGCACTTGGTACAAAAACCATGACAGCAGATGAATTCAAGAAAATGCTCGGTATTAACTGAGAAGGAAGAATTAGGCGGAGGAATGATTGATATGAAAATTTTATTGTATCAGATAATTCCTGAACTCGACACAAAGCGTCTGATTTACAACTGCCTTGAATACATAATGAAATCTAGCGGGGATACATTCCCCGCAGAGATTTACGAGCTTGTGTTTTCAGGTGATGTTGAAGCAAAATCCTGTGATGACGTGTGGACTATCTTTAATGCTAATCTGCCGGATGTATACAAGGGACGCTCAATGTCGGTATCAGATGTTGTAGAAATTGTTGATTCAGATAATCAAAGTAAATTTTTCTTTTGTGACAGCTATGGTTTCAAGGAAATTGATTTTGACAAGAAAAAAGCAATGACGCTGGTTTTGAATCATAATTTCGATTGTGTTCAGGAAAAGAGAAAAAATGTAAGTGTATTCTTTATCGGCCAGAGCGGACTTTTGCAGGTTAAGTGCAGAGAGTTTGAACTTACAAGGTGCAAATACAGCGAGACTCAGCTTGGATACAGATTAATATGCAAGAGAATGGACGGAAGAGTTTTGAATTATGATTTTTCAGAACGCCCGTCTATTATTTTATCTGAATGCATAGAAGAATTTCCCGAAGAATTGCTTTATATCGATGGTAAGCGAAAACGCTATACTGCCCACGACAAAGCAAATCTTGGAATAGTTTGTACCTGGCTTGCGAGAAAAGGATATGCTATCGAAAACTTATACGGAGGATGCATAACATGAAATACTTTATAAGTGAACAGGGCAGCACAGGTCGTGAATTTGATAATATTCAGGACTTTCTGGATGCAATATCTGACCTTGCCGTGACTTATGAAGAAAACGGCGAAGACTGCTTTGAAATCAAAGTAGAAAATAATTGAATGAATTTTAATGGAGGTTAAAAATGAAAACATATAAAAAGCTGATTGGGATATCAGGCAATACGAAAAAAGAGTTAAACACTACTGAAGAGGTTGCACAGTTTATATGCAAGGAAGGACTAACATCGGATGTTCGCATTGAACAAGAAGATGGTAGCTTTTTGCTGGATACATTTGGTATGTTTATAAATAAGATAACCGATATGGAGTACAGAGAAGAGCTGTTAAAAGTTCTTATCCCAATGCAAAAGAAACTCGATGGCTCAGACGGTTGTTGCGGCTTTTGATGAACTTTTATAGGAGGATAACGAATTATGGGAAAGATAAAAAGAGATACAAACGAAGACTTAATGAACAATGTATTGGAGCTTGTTAAACAAAATCATTGTTATGACAAAGCGGAAAAGATAATGGATTACTTCCATATGTCATCAGGAAATGCAATAAAACTTACAGATTATATGTTTGATTTAAACACTAATCTTGAGTTTGGCACGAATGAGGGTATATATCTTGAGTGTTCTATCAGAGGACATTTTGATGAAAATGAGCCATCGGATAAGACACAAATACTCCATTGCGGTACTTTCAAAACATTAGGTGACTCTCTTGAGGATATGCGTATTATGGGCGAACTTGCAGGCTCTTTGGTGTACTTCACCAGAGAATATGTTAATAAGAACCTTGACAAATATACGCCGCAAAAGGAGAGAGTGTACCGATGAGAAAAGACATAGTGGTTTTCAGATGTGAAGACTGTATCAAAGATTTAGAAGCGCATAATCCATATGTATATAAAACCGGAGAGAATATACCTCTTGAAAAAATAGAGGCAATCAAGGTTGATAAGTATATGTG
>JAZQBI010000025.1:0-4247 GCA_045545635.1 Clostridia bacterium
TGATATAAACCGATAGTTAGGAGGAACGATGACAAAAGAGCGTATAGAAAAAGAGCTTCAAAAAACCTATGCCCAGCTTGAGGAATTAAAAGCCAAGGCAAAGGAGTTTGAGGAGCAGAGAGACATGGCTGAGAAAGCCGAAAAAATGAAGTTCATAGAAAGAAATAAAATCTCTTCCGAACAGCTGCAATTACTCATTAAATTCAGCGAGGAAGAGATTTTGCGTTTATTAGAGCAGAAGGAAAAGGAGAATAGAAACCATGAAAAAGAAGTTATCATTTAAGACGGTGTTAGCCCTTATGGTGGCAGCCATTATGTTCGGTCTGCCTGTGGGCGGTTTATTTATGGGTACGGGAAGTGTACTTACGGTATTTGCAAGTGACGGAGATGTGGAGGAAGAAACAGAGCCTGTGGATACAGAAACGAAAGATGCGGAAACTACTGTATCCGACAACGATGTGGAAGAACCGGAATGTATCTGTGAGGAAAAGTGCTGTACCCACACCATAAATAAGGACTGTCCGGTATGCAAAGAGGAATATACCAAGTGTGCCTATGTCAATCCGAAAGTAAAGATTACCATTAGCACGGAAGCAGGGTGGTACAATGACAGGGCAAAAGTTAATGTAAATGTGGCGGATATTGCAGAGTCCGGCAATTTTACCATTCAGAGTGTACAGGCAAAGATTTCCCAGAATGGAAGCTGGGTGGACATTACGGAAGATATGTCCTTGGAGATTTCCGAGAATTGCAGTATCTATGTGCTTGTAACAGACCAGAAGGGAAAGACCTATGAGAAAAACCGTGCCATGACCTGTTTTGACAGGGAGAAGCCTACCTTAAATGCGGCAGTCAGCGATGGTCTGTTAAGCATTAAGGCACATGATACCGACTCCGGTATTAAATTTATTTATGCGAACGGTTATGAGTTTATGGACTTTGCCAATGGCGTATTAAATATCCGCTTACAGCAGTTTGATGCCGGATACCAATACTTTACCATTCAGGCAATGGATTATGCCGGAAATATGTCTGAGGTCTACAAGACAGCCAATCCATATTACACTGATCCGGAAGCGGAAAGCGACGGTTCAGAGGAAAATCCGGCAGAACAGCTCCCGGTGGATGCAAGTGCAACCAAACCTACAAATGCAACAGCTAATGTGACGGAGCATATCAAGATGGACAGTAAAGGTAATGAGGTTAAGGAAACTACCGAAAAGGCAGATGCCGAAGCTGCGGACGGAGAAAGCACGGATACCAAAGAAGAGGAAGAAGCCGAAAGGGGCAAGGAGTTTTATACCATTAAGACCAGAACGGACAAGGTATTTTATCTTGTCATTGACAGGGACGGAGAGGAAGAAGTGGTGTATTTCCTCACGGAAATCAGTGAAAATGATTTGCTCAATGTAACAACGGATAACAGCGAGACACTTCCGAAAAATTCCGCTGCACTTGAGTCTGCCATTCCTGTAACAGAGAGTGCATTGCCGAACAACAAAGAGCAGACGGATACGGAGAAGCCTATGGAAGAATTACCGGAAGATACTGAGAACACTGACACAGAGGAACCTAGCACGGAAGGAGAAGCGGAAGTTCCGGAACAGACAACAAATTCCAAGTCAACCTATATCATCATTTGTGTGATTGCGGTTCTTGGCATTGGAGGAGGTTATTACTTCAAGGTGGTCAAGGGCAAGAAAGAGCAGTTTATTGATGAGGAAGAGGATGAGGAAGAAGAAATTTATGAAGAGGAAGAAAACGAGGACAGCGAAGATGATTTCTTTGACCAGACCGATGATGAGGAGGTAGAGTAATATGCGGTTGGTAATAGCGGAAAAGCCAAGTGTGGCAAAAAGTATTGCAGATGTGCTTGGTGCTGACAGCAGACAGGACGGATATTTTGAGGGCAACGATTACCTGGTAAGCTGGTGTGTGGGACATTTGATTGAGCTTGCACAGCCGGAGAGCTACGGAGAGAAATGGAAGAAGTGGACTTATGAGAGCTTACCTGTTAATCCGTTGCATTTTCAGTATGAGATTAAGGAAGATACCAAGGAGCAGTATTATGTGCTTTATGAGTTAATGCACGATATGAGGGTTTCTGAGGTTGTGTGTGCAACCGATGCCGGAAGGGAAGGAGAGCTTATCTTCCGGCTGGTGTATGATATGGCGAAGTGCGAAAAGCCTATGAAACGATTATGGATTTCTTCCATGGAGGAAAGTGCCATAAGGGAAGGCTTTGAGAACTTAAAGCCGGGAAGTGATTACGATACTTTGTACCACTCTGCATTATGCAGACAGGAAGCGGACTGGCTTGTGGGCATTAACGGTACGAGACTTTTCACGGTGTTGTATGGTGGTAAGGTCTTAAAGGTAGGTAGAGTGCAGACACCTACCCTTGCAATGCTTGTGGAGCGTGAAAGCAAGATTATGAATTTCAAGAAAGAGCAGTATTTTATGGCTCATATCCTTTGTGGCGGTGTGGATGCAGCCACGGAGCGAATTGACAGTAAAACAGAAGCGGAAAAGATTGCAGGAGCTTGTCTGAACGGACAGGCTCTTGTTACTTCCGTGGTAAAAGAGGAAAAGACGGTTGCACCACCGAAGCTCTATGATTTAACCACGCTCCAGAGGGATGCCAACCGTTTATTTGGCTTTACGGCAAAGCAGTCCTTGGAATACACGCAGAGCCTTTATGAAAAGAAGCTCTGTACCTATCCGAGAACAGACAGTCAGTTTTTGTCCGATGATATGCAGGTGACAGCGGAGAATGTCATCAATGCCATTTTTGACACCATGAAATTTGTTCCGAGTGTCATGTATAACCCTGATGTTAAGAAAGTGTTAAACAGTAAGAAAGTGACAGACCACCATGCGATTATTCCTACGGTGGAAATTGCACTTACGGATTTAGAAGCACTTCCGGAAACGGAGCGTAAAATCTTATCCCTTGTGGCCAACAGGTTACTGTGTGCTACCGGGGAGAAGCATTTGTATGAAACGGTCAAAGCGGAGCTTTCCTGTGGCGGTTATGTATTTGCCACTTCCGGTAAGTCTGTGATTAAAAACGGATGGAAGGAATTTGAGGAAGCATTTAAGAAGTCCTTTAAGACCACGGAGGAAAAAGAAAGCGAAGAAAAGAAGCTGCCGGAGCTTTCTGAAGGCATGACATTTGACGGAGTACAGACCAAGGTCAGTGAACACTTCACAAGCCCGCCAAAGCACTTTACAGAGGACAGCCTGTTGTCCGCTATGGAAAGGGCCGGTAGTGAAGATATGGGGGATGATGTGGAGCGTAAGGGACTTGGAACACCCGCAACTAGAGCTGATATTATCGAGAAGTTAGTGAAAGATGGTTTTGTGAAGCGTGAAAAAAAGCAGATGATACCGACAGAGGATGGTATGAAGCTGATTACGGTGCTTCCTGATGTGGTAAAGTCCCCGAAACTTACTGCGGATTGGGAAAATGCCCTTACCCTTGTATCAAAGGGAGAGCTGGAGCGTGACAGCTTCATGGAGGATATTGTGGCTATGGTTAAGGAGCTTATTCATACATACCATGAAGTCAGCAATGAGCAGAAGGAAATGTTTGCACAGGAGCAGGAGGTACTGGGCAAGTGTCCTAACTGTGGAGGGCAGATTGCAAAAGGAAAGTACGGAGCGTACTGCGTGAATAAGTGTGGCATGAATGTCAGCAGAATTATGGGTGTTGCCCTTTCGGATGAACAGGTAAAGACCTTGCTTTCCGGCAAGAAGATACTGTTAAAAGGTCTTACGAGCAAGCTCGGTAAGAAGTACGATGCCTATATTATTCCTGATGGTATAGAGGATTACAGTTACACCAAGGACGGAGAAAAGAAGTCTGGGAAGCAGTTTAAGTTTGCAATGGACTTTCCAAAGCATAAAAAGAAGTAGGAGGTAGCGTATATGCTTACAACAGAAGATAAGCTGTTAAATATCTTAAAAGAGGAAGAAATCAGTATTACAGAGCTTGCAAGACTTTCAGGAGTGTCGGAGCGAAAAATACTCGACATCATGGCAGGGATAAGAGAGCCGGAGTTTGAATGTATGTGTAAGATTGCAGATGCCCTTGGTATTTGTGTCCATGAGCTTCGTGCCGAGGAGGAGAGTTATTCAGTATCGGTACAGAAGGACACCCTTGCAAAGTTGATTGTTGTCAGCGAAATCAATGGAGTGGAGCTTGAGGAACTGATACACACCATTCTGGAAAAAGGTATTGAGGA
>JAZQBI010000026.1:0-3267 GCA_045545635.1 Clostridia bacterium
AAGCTGATTTCTGCGGTGCTTGTGGTCTGACCGGGATTATCACCGCCACTAGTTGCTTCAACGCAGAAGTGCAGACCACCATCGGGAATGTTGAGACTGTCCAGTGATACCGTGTTATGGTTTACTGCCAGGACGGTGTTGTAGCCTGCCGCGCCCCTGACGATTACCTGCATGGCTTCGGCGTCATATGTGCCCCCCAGCGTGAAAGTAACGCTGCCGAGGTCATTTCTCGGAACAGAAACCTTACCATCAGAAACGCTCGCACCACTTACCGTCACCGTGACGGATTTATCGTTTACTGTGAAAGTGGCGACATTGTCGGCAATACTCTCGGTGTCAAACTGCACTTCGATATTGTCCGACTGCTGCTGATTGCCGTTTTCACTACCGTTGCCGCCGGTGCCGTCATGGTTGTCAAATTCTATTGTGAAGGTGATGTTTCCATCATTGTCTTTGATATTGTATGTCCATCCGGATTCGGTGATCAGTGCATCGTAATCAAAGGTTTCTGTTCGTTCCGTACCGGAGATCCCGCTGTTGTTTTGATTCACTTTTGCTTCCCCTGTAGGGATAACCTTGATCGTGATGGACGTTACACCTTCAAGATTAACCGGTGTGTTATTAGCAGTTGTGAAATCTCCACTCCCATTCAGCTTATACTGCACGGTTCCCGTTTGACCGTTCGATTCTCTGATCACAAAGGTAGCCGTTTCTCCTGCGCCGCCTGCTGCAAATACCTGCATTTTTGAAGTTCCCATCATCAGTGAGAATACCATTAAAAAACTAAGTAGCCACGCAATTCTTCTTTTTGCCTTCATCTTGCATTCCTTCTTTCTTAAATGTATTTTCTATCTATGTAAAATGCCACTTCCTTTATGATTTTAAAAAAATACCCAATATAATGAAATATACTTTCCATAAATGTCAATGACAATTGTGGAAAATCAACTTTTCTTATCTATAATGTATGGTACACTAATATAGACTAATTTTTACAAAAGGAGACTAATTTTATGACTTTTAGCGAACAACTGAATGCATATATATCCGAACTAAACTGTACTGCAAAAGAACTAACAGATGTATCTGGCTTGTCCGCATCTGTTCTCAGTAGATATCGCACCGGAAGCCGTGTACCTACAACCGATTCCGAACAATTCATGCAACTTGTACAAGGAATTGCAACCATAGCAAATGAAAGAGGATATTCTGAATTTACGGTTGAAAAAATCCAAAAAACACTAGAGGATTGTTTGCAGGATGCAACTTTCCCATATGAGCTTTTTCAAATAAATTTTGATACACTTTTGACATCTCTTTCTATAAATGTTGCAGATTTGTCTCATTTTTTAAATTTTGACAGTTCTTATATTTCCCGTATACGAAACGGGCAACGAAGACCATCAAACCCACAGGATTTTGCACAAAATGTTTCAAAATATATAGCCGGACATTGTTCTGAGTCCGACAAGGTGACTATTGCAAAGCTAGTACATTGCACCACAGATGAAATCAACAATGATTCTCTTTGTAGGGACAAGATTATCCATTGGCTTTTAAATGAACAAATTGAAAAAAAGGATGTAGTCCTTCCCTTTTTATCAAAATTGGATGAATTTGATCTCAATGAATTTATCCGCAGTATACACTTTGATGAATTGAAGGTACCATCTGTTCCTTTTCAGTTACCAACATCCAAAAATTATTATGGTATTGATGAAATGTGCGAAGGAACCCTGGACTTTTTCAAGGCTACTGTGTTGTCTAAGTCAAAAGAAGACCTTATTGCCAATGGCGGACAAAGCAAATGGTACTGATTTTATGAAAAAATATATATTTGCTGTTGCGCTAACCCTCAAAAAAGGGTTACATATTCATTTCATACACAATATTAACCGCCCTTTTGAAGAAATGATGATGGGACTTGAAGGCTGGATTCCTATGTATATGACAGGGCAGATTTCGCCATATTACCTCAAGGATGTACACAATAAACTTTTTGGTCATTTCCTTTATTCCAGCGGCGCAGCTGCATTATCCGGCGAATGTATTATGGATTACCACCAAAATGGAAAAATGTATCTGACCAAGAATAAAACTGAGATGTCCTATTACAGACAACGGGCACTTGATATACTTTCAAAGGCATCTCCTCTTATGGATATTTACCGTATAGAATCAAAGGATGCATTTTACTCATTTGTCGAAAGAGATATAGTAACTCCCGGCAACAGAAGGTCTATTCTGTCTGCACTCCCTATACACACACTTTCGGAGGAGTTGCTTTTACAGATATTAAATCACAATCATATTGAGGAAGCCGACAAGAAACGAATTTTAGATTTTGCCAAAAAGCAAAGACAGCTATATGAGAATATTTTATCAAATAGACAGATAATAGATGAAATACCTGTTATTAGCGAAACGGAATTTTTAGAACAGCCTATGCTATTACCACTATCCGAAATATTCTATGAAAAGGACATTGTTTACACATATGCAGAATATTTGGAGCATATGGAACAAACAATTACCTATAGCCAAAACAACAGTAATTATACTGTAAAACAAAACAGCAGATATCCCTTTAAAAATATACAAATTCGTATCTTGGAAGGGAAGTGGGTGGTCATTTCTAAAAACAAAACACCAGCGATACATTTTGTTATTCATAATCCACAGCTGCGAAATGCGTTGGAAAATATGGTGATTCCTGTCTACGATAAAGACGACACATTATGATTTTTATATAAAGAATGCCGCAGGCTCATCGCTCTGCGGCATTCATATCTACATTTTTCAATTACCTTTTTTAATCTACTAAGCTCACTACGCTCTTGACATGAGCCTCCTTCGCATGTGGATTGATGACAACACGGCAATCCTATGCCGATGGCAAAGGTTGCCACGACAAAAAGTCTACCACTTCTCATTTCCCATTAGTTCACTTGCTAATCTTTCTTTATCGAATACTTTTCTCTAAACGCTTCATAATCTGCTTTCGCAATTTTATATTGCTCTCCTGCCTGCTCCTCATTCATGGAATACTCAGACTCCTGTGCTTCACCCCGTAATGCATCTGATATAATCCGCCTTAAGTACTCTTTCTGGTCATAATTTGCCATGACCAACGAATCTCTCACATACATCGGATTATTCCTAAGCAGTGCCACTTGAAAATCCACACCTATAGTATCCATGGTGTATCTGCATTACCGAGGTCAAATTCTTCAACACATAATACTTTAGGTTCTTTCGCTAAAAAAT
>JAZQBI010000027.1:0-2945 GCA_045545635.1 Clostridia bacterium
CGCTTGCTCACTTGCGCAACCGTCATCATACGCATCCCTCCTCCTGGGACTATCATATACTATGACGTTACGTTAGAGTCAAGAGGTTTTTACAAATTGATCACAACTTTCTTTTGCCGCCTGGCTTTTTCGGCGTACTGATATGCGCCGCCCCAGGAGTGGGTGATGTAGGTGACAACATAGTCTTCCTGCTGGAGCATTTATGTAAAGCTATACATAAGCACATCCAAATCTCTCTCCCAGACTGAATATGTTAAAAATTTCATTTAGGTCTTGCACTTTTACAAAGAGATATGCATAATATATATTAATTGGGGTGTGTGTTTGCGGATGCACACTTAAAGGAGTCGGAGAAATCCGGCTCTCTTTTCATTTTGAAAACTAACAACAGCATATTTTGTATGTGAAAAACCCACCCTAGCCGGAAGAATCCGTTCAGGGTGGGTTTTTTAAATATTTAAGTTATGCAACTTTTTGAAATTGTTTAGCCGGCGAAGAGAGTTGCTTTTACAGAGTTTGTCCAGAAATAGCGGGTATCGCCATCACCATTTCTGCCGCCCCAGATGCAGACATACGCCTTATAATAGCGGCCAATTGTTCCGTTGTACTGGATGTGCCCAGAGTGAGAAAAATCAGTATATCCAAGCATATCCGGATAATCAGTATATATAAAAGTGTCTACCCAAGTCCAAGTAGAGTTGTCTTTGGATTCGAATACTTGAATTTCTAAAGCGCCAATTTCGTCCAAATCATAAACGCTAGTAACATCAAACCAAACCTGTATTTTTCCCCAAGCGGCGTTATAAACATAAGCGCTGTAGGAATCCAAATAAAGACTGGATCTAGGTTCTACGGCAATTGCGCTAACGGGAAGAAACAGAACCACTGCCAGTACTAATGCAGTGATCCTGAATACTCTGCTAATTTTCTTGTTATTCATAGAGTGCTAACCTTTCTCAATAGAATCTATCATCATTTTCAGTTCTTCGGTGGTTATATTGCCGGAAATGCTGCACTCATAAGAATCTCTTATCCACTTTGCTTTCGTTAAATCAACATCAGTGAAAATATGATAAACAATCCCAGAAGCCTCGTATTCTTCTGCCAACCCTTCATTTTGTTCCACATAAACCGGACTCGTTTTTAAATGGTCTTGCACAGTAATTACAAAGGACTGTTCTCCATTTTCATATTTAGCTTTATACGTTCTTTTCTGCGGAGACTGCTCAATCTTCACCTCAGTTAATTCGTAGCCATCGGGAAGCCAATTGGGGACCAATGGTGTAGTGATTTTTCCTTGGTCTAGTGCATCCTGAAGAGAATCATAGGACAAATTGTTGTTGGAGTTAGAATTACCCCAATCACCAAAGTGGAAGGTTTCCTGAGTCCACTGAACGACGGCTTTCCACACGTTGAAGCCGAAGGCTTTGGCGGTTACTGATCCGGCAAGCAGAATCGCCAGCACTGCTGCGGCAGCAGTCAGGCTACGCACCCAGCGAGGCATTCTGCGGTGGGTCTTTATAGGAATTATATTATCATCCGTTTCAATCATGTAGTTTTGTTTAAACGATTTGAATGCTTCGAGTGCTGTTTTTCCGGTGTGACTGGTATTTCTTTTTCTTTCTGCCAGCACCTCCATTATATAAAGAATCTTCTCTGTATCCGATTCCTGCCCCTCGGGCATTTCTGCATCTAACCGCAGAATTTCCTCAAGCTCTTCCGTTGTCATAGTATCGCAGTATGACAAGTCGCCGGTTCCGCGGATTTGATTTTCGGACATCTATTTTCCTCCTTTCACCTGTATGTGTACTTAGCATATCACTTGGTGACACCTTGTTTTATTTTCTTTTGTAAAGTTTCTTTGGCTCTTTGCACGCGCTTTTTGCAGGCAGCCACCGAAATCCCACGAGCGGTCGCCATCTCTAAATGAGATTTGCCCTCTATCGCCATTTCTACCAGGAGTTTGAATTCCTCCGAATCTGCAATGTCCTCATACACAAGCTGCAAAGGCAGCCTGTCCTCTGAATATGTAATGGTCTCGTCTTGTTCCATCAGAGACAGAAGTTGCCGCGCATTTTCTCTGCTGCGCTTCATATTGCGGATCGTAAATTTCAGTGTGTTTACCAACCAACCTTTGGGATTTACACTTTCACATAATTGGTCCGGCTTTTGACAGGCAATTTGGAACGTGTTCTGAACTGCCTCCTCTGCCAGCGATTCTTCCGCGAATGAGCACCGCGCATAGCAAATCATCATATCGTACATTTCAAGGTAGAGTGTTTCTATATGTTCGCTATATTTTGGATCCATCTCTGGCCGACACCTCCTTCCAGTTCTCCCCAATATATTACCAAATTCTACCAATTTTTGCAAGGACAATTGGAAAACAGTGTCACTTTATAACTTTCGTATCACATATATTTTTGTTGCGGTAGCACACGAAACAGAAATACAACGCCAGAAACTGGCAGATGATTCTGCAGTTTATACATCAATTCAATGTGTTTTATACTTCCCACTCCACCTTCTGTTGGAATCCTGTTGGCTTTCCGGCAGAAGAGGAGTAAATTATGAAAAGCAAACTAGAAATCCCTATTACGGAGCAAAAGTATACCACACGCCTGTTCATTAAAGCAGTGTCTTACAGAATTCCGTTACCTGTAACTAAGATAATCGTTTATGCGGACAATACAACCTATCCACTATGCCCAAGATGTGAAAGTGCCCTTGAACGGGAGTATGTGTTCTTTTGTGACCAATGTGGACAGAAACTTAACTGGGATCTCTTTGAATATGCGAGGGTTATCCACCCGGATTCAAAAAGAAAATAATTTCAAAAAAATGTCACCTTTTGCCTCAATGAAACATATTAGTCTAAAAGGTGTTTTCGGAGGTTGTATTTTGGAAAGGGCAGCATTAGGCAAGCGGATACGGGAATCCAGGAT
>JAZQBI010000028.1:0-4830 GCA_045545635.1 Clostridia bacterium
GGTCTCACAGTCGGAAGTGTAAAAGGTTGATATAGTATAAAATTATTAATAAATGCTAAGAGAGGAGAGTTTTACTATGAAAAACTTGAAAAAAGGTATTTGTTTGCTTCTTGCATTAATCATGGTATTCGCAATGGTGAGCTGCGGTAGCGACAAAAATGGCGGAGACGAGGTAGTCACGCTTAAGTGGTATGTTCCGGGTGATGCCCAGAGTGACCATGCTGCGGTAATGGCTGAGGTAAATAAGATTATAGAGCCCAAGATAGGTGCAAGACTTGATTTGCAGTTTATAGACTTGGGGTCCTTCAGCGAAAGAATGAAAATGAACATGGCTTCTCAGACAGAGTTTGACATCATGTGGGTGGGCTATGCCAACAGCTACGAAGGTGCAGTGGAAAACGGCGGTATTATCGGCCTTGGTGAGCTTCTTGAATCTACTCCCGAGTTAAAAAAATCTATTCCTGATTATTTTTGGGATGCAACAAGATACAGCGGCGATATTTATGCTGTACCCTGTGTGCAGATTGCAGCACAGAGCTATGTTTTCTGTATTAAAAAAGATCTGATAGAAAAGTACAATATAGATACAAGTGCTATAAAGACCGCGGATGATATTGAGCCCGTACTCCAGATTATAAAGGAAAATGAGCCCAACCTTTATCCTTTGCAGCCCAAATACGGCCCTGAACTCTGGACATTTGAGGATTATCAGGTGCTTGACGAGGCCTTCCATGCTGTACGCAAAGATGATCCCAAGTGCAAGGTTGTAAACCTTTTTGATACCAAAGAGTTTCAAAAGGGAATCAAAAAGATAAGAGACTGGTACGAAAAAGGCTATATAAGATCCGATATCGCAAGTGTGAGTGATGATAGTCTTGAACTTAAACAGGGTAAATACGGTGTTTCTATTCAGATTAAGAAGCCCGGAAGTGAAGCTGCCTTTAAAACCATAAATGGTTATGAGGTAGTAACTGTCGAATTTACAACACCCTTCTTTGATGGAAGCGGTGCGTTGAAGACAATGAACGCAATAAGTGCAACATCAAAGCATCCCGAAAAAGCGCTTAAGTTTCTTGAACTTGTTAATACCGATAAGGAGCTTCACAATCTCTTGAGCTTTGGTATTAAGGATAAGCACTACACAATAAATGAAGATGGCAAAGCAAAATATATAGAAGATAGCGGTTGGATGCCTCAGGCAGACTGGAAGTTCGGTAATCAGTTTAATTCCATGCTTCTTGAAGGTCAGGAAGATGATGTATGGCAGAAAACAATAGAAATGAATGAAAAAGCTGTTAAATCCGATATTCTTGGCTTCAAATTCATTACAGAAGATGTTACCAGAGAGCTTTCTAATGTGGTTTCTGTTATAGATGAATACAACATGGGTATGAAGAAGGGCTACAATGATCCCGAAAAATATCTTGACGAATACAAGAAAAAGCTTGACGCTGCCGGTATTGACAAAATTGAGGCAGAGGTTCAGAAGCAGATTAATGAATTTCTAAAAAGTTCTTCTAAATAATATCTGGGAGGAATGTTAATGTATAAAACATTAAAAAAATTATCGGCATGTATTCTTATCGTTGCATTGACTGTCATGATTCTTCCTGTATATGCGGATGTTATTGCTGTTCCGTTTGATGGAGATGGTACAGAATTAAATCCATATTTGATTACCACCTCCGATGATCTTGTTGCACTTGGAGACCTTGCTTCCACAAATGATGATGCAGGTGATTTCTACAGATCGGCACATTATAGATTAACCGATGATATTGATATGTCGGGTGTGGAATTCCACGCAATAGCATGCAGAGCAGAAAAGGTAATTGTTGATGGTGAAACCAAATACAAGTATAACGGCAGTGGTGCTTTTACCGGAACAATAGATGGTGACTGTCATATAATATCAAATCTTAATATTGATGATGTAACAAACTTTTACAGAGAAGACGGTAAATCATTTCATACATATGATGGATTTATAGGCTATGGTCAGGATTGTGATATCAAGAATCTTGGTCTGGTTAATATAACATTGAGTGGAAATGCTACCACTACTGCAGCTTTTGTGGCAGGTGGCGGTGATGGCATCACAATAGAAAATTGCTTTGTAAGAGGAGCAGACTTTGGTAATGCTGCAAAGGCTGTAGCCTTTGTAAACGGCACAGGAAATAACACCACACTAACAAATTGCTACTGCCCTGATAAAAATGTGTATGAATTTTATAATGCAACAGCACCTACCGAAGGTGTTAAAGCTACAAATGTATATCTTAAAAGGGCACTTAGAACATGGTCCGGCTACGAAAAGGTCAATACGCTTGATACTATACAACTTGCAACTGAAGAAGCAATTTCTGCGTTTATAGCTGCATCCAACGGTGCATTTAGTACAGATATGTTTGATGTAAATGGCGGGTATCCGGTACTGAGCTGGGAAAATAAATTTTTCAGTGGCGGTAGTGGTGCTGATGTTGATCCCTATCTTATTTCCACGGCAGAGGATTTGGTGTTGCTGGGAGAATTAAGTGAGCTGGAGGGCGCAGAAGGCGATAAATACCGAAAGGCACACTATAAGCTTACAGAAGATATAGATATGTCTGATGCGGAATTCCATGGTATATGCCGAAGAGCGAAAAAGGTCGAGGAAAACGGCACTGTAAAATATATCTATAACAACAAAGGACAAGTGTTCAGTGGTGTCATAGACGGTAATGGTCATATAATATCAAATATGTTTGTAGATAACTATACTGATTTCTTTAAGTCAGATGGCAGCAAACCTTCTGTTTATGAAGCTTTGGTAGTCATTGGAGGAGACTGCACAATCAAAAATCTCGGTCTTCTGAATCCAAAGGTGAACGGAGGCAAAGCAACCTGTGCCGGACTTATAGCAAAGGCTAATTCTGCGGTTAATCTGGAGAACTGTTTTGTAAAAGATATCGAATATAACGACAAGCCGTCTACACTTGCTGCTTTTATCGCACTCACAGCAGATAATAGCAAAATAAAAAATTGCTACAGCACTACAAACGGTATAGCTGATCACAGAGGTATAAGCGGAGCTGATCCTAAGGGTGTTGAGATAACCAATGTGTATCTCAGGAGTGCCACCAGAAAATGGTCTGATATTAAAGCGACAAACTATGTTACTATGCAGAATTTGACAGGCGGCGATTTAACTGCTGCGGCAAATAGCTTTGTAGCGGAAGCCGGCAGAGCCTTTGTTGCCGATACAGGCAATGTAAATGGCGGTTTGCCCATGCTTAAGTGGGAAGGCGAACGCGTATCCGAGAATGGTACAATGATTATATCCGACTTTATCGCAGATGGCGATGCAAACTTTGAGATTATTATAAAAAATTGCAGTACAGATTACCTTACAAGGGCTGCTGCGGTTGCTTTTTACGGCTTAGACAACCAAATGCTTGCTGTCAGAATATACGATGATATTTCACTTGAGTCAGGTGGTGCCTTTGAGGATATTTCGTATCTTTCCGATGTTTCGGATGTGGTTCGTGCAAGATTATTCTTGTGGGACTCTTTGTCCAATCAGCAGTTATTGGATTGCTTTGAATGTGAAATTGTAAATCAATAATAATTTATGAGGTGTTTATATTATGAAAAAGATTTTTAGAAATTCTATGGCAATGCTTTTGGCATTGGCGATGCTTATTACAGGCTTCAGTTTTAATGTATTGGCAGATGTGAGCGAAGCTCCCTTTAGCGGAAACGGTACAGCTGAGAACCCTTATCTGATTTCAAGTGCTACAGATTTGGTTATGCTTGGAGAGCTTAGTGAATTGTATGGTGACGATTCAGAACTTGGCGATCACTACAGAGGAGCACACTATAAGCTTACAGCAGATATAGATATGTCTGATGAGGATGACTTCCACGGTATATGCAGACGCGCATACAAAACCGAGGAAAACGGCGAAACAAAATATATATATAACAATAAACAACAGGTATTCAGCGGTACAATAGATGGCGATTATCATACTATATCAAATATGTCTTTGGATAATTACACAAATTTCTTCAAAGAAGACGGCTCAAAACCGAATGCTTATGAGGGCTTGATAAGCCAGGGCAGTGGATGTACTATTAAAAACCTCGGACTTATCGATGTCACGGTAAGCGGTAATGCTACATGTGCCGCATTTGTTGCAGCCGGTGGTGATATTACTATAGAAAACTGCTTTGTAAGAGGCATCAGCAAAGCGGGGGGAAGCGCTAATCTGGTGGCATTCGTCGGAAAGACAGGAAATAACAACACACTAACAAATTGCTACTGCCCTGCAAATGTGTATGAATTTTATAATAGTACAACAACACCTACCGGTGTTAAAGCTACAAATGTATATCTTAAAAGGAAACTTAGAACATGGTCCGACTACGAAAAGGTCAATACGCTTGATAGTATACAACTTGCAACTGAAGAAGCAATTTCTGCGTTTATAGCTGAATCCAACGGTGCCTTTGAGGAAGACATTAACAATAAAAATGGCGGTTATCCCGTACTTGCATGGGAAAACAAAGTTTTCAGCGGAGGAAAGGGTACCGAAGCTAATCCTTATCTGATATCAACTCCTGATGATTTGGTGGCGCTTGGCGATTTTACCTCTATAAGCGGTGATACAGGTGATGCTTATCGTGACGCTTGTTACAAGATTACCAACGACATAGATATGTCCAATGCGGAATTCCATGCAATAGCACGCAGAGCAGAAAAGGTAATTGTTGATGGTGAAACCAAATACAAGTATAACGGCAGTGGTGCTTTTACCGGAACAATAGATGGTGACTGTCATATAATAT
>JAZQBI010000029.1:0-6385 GCA_045545635.1 Clostridia bacterium
GATGTTTCTTGCTTTACCTCTTCTTTAACTTCTTCTTTATTTTCTTCTGTTTCCTCGTTGTTGTTATCTTTATCTTCGGGATCAACCTTTTTACCGGAAGAAAGTATGATTGATATCTTTGTTTTTGGGGAGACTTTTTCTCCTTCAGCAATAGATTGTTCAACAACAAGATCAGCATCTACAGTGTTGCTCTCTATATATGTTATTCTTTCATTCAAAAGCAATCCGTTCGCCTCAAGTTTCTCTTTAGCCTGCGATTTTGTCATCCGAAGAACGTTTGGAACGACGCAATCAACCTCACCGCTTCCGGTACTTACTACAAACACAAATTCATTTCCATTCTGGGTTGCAGAAATAATCTTGTTTTCATCCATTTCAGTGCTTGACTTGTACTTAACATTAACTTCATAACCACTGCTTCGTAATTCCTCAATCACACTTTCGTCCATTCCACGGTATGAAGCCAGATCCCAGTTATCAGGACCGGAGCTTAAATGAACAGTTACAACAGTTCCCTTTTTTACAGAATTGCCTTTTTCAATATTCTGATAAATTACAGTGTCGGCAGGTTCGGGTCCGGGTTTTTTGTCACCAACCTGCAAAACAAGACCATACTGCAAGGCAAGTTCTTCAGCTTTTTCAATATTCATACCTGTAAATTCAGGAACA
Source organism: Clostridia bacterium (assembly GCA_045545635.1). GTDB lineage: Bacteria > Bacillota > Clostridia > UMGS1810 > UMGS1810 > RGIG8748. The sequence goes on from JAZQBI010000029.1 coordinate 670, forward strand.
TCAATGTCATTGTTTTTAAAGAACATAAAGATAGGGGCATCAGGATTTATAAAATACATAGCTCCGAAGAACCCGCCACCAACAATGACAAGTGCAATAAGAACTGCGGCAAGAATCATATTGAGAGGAGATTTTCTTTTTATCTCTTCTTCGTATTCGTCGTCATCAAGATCATCATATTGGTCAACACTCTCTATTTGTTCATCATCCTGAATGAACTCATCAACATATTCCTCCTGCTCGGAAATAACTTTTTTGAAATCATCTTCAGGATTATTTTCATCACTATTAATAACATCCTCGGTAAAGAAAATGCTGTCACTGTTTGCCTTTAATTTTGCTGCAACAATATCAAGATCACTCTTTAATCCATCGACAGTCTGATATCTCTTGCGCGTTTCTTTTGACATAGCTTTTAGCACAACTCTCTGCAACTCATCAGAAACATCCGGGCAAAGCGTTGCAGGCTCAACGGGAATCTCCTCAAGATGCTTCATTGCAACAGCAATCGGGGAATCACTTTCAAAAGGAACCTTACCCGTAAGCATCTCATATATAACGATTCCCAAAGAATAGATATCTGTTCTGCAATCCACATAACCTCCTCTTGCCTGCTCGGGTGAAATATAATGAACCGAACCGAGAACAGCATCACCGACACGCATTGTGGAGCTGTTGCTGGCTCTTGCAATACCAAAATCAGTAACTTTAACAAGTTCTGTGTTGGTTATCATAATATTGTGTGGTTTTATATCTCTGTGAATAATATTTTTTTCATGAGCCACAGATAGCGCACCACAGATTTGTGATGCAATTTTTGCACTTTCTTCAGAGGAAAGTCTGCCCTTTTGCTTGATATATTCCTTGAGAGTAATACCCTCTATATATTCCATAACAATGTAGTAAAGTCCGTTTTCTTCACCTACATCGAATATTGAAACAATATTGGGATGTGTCAGTCCTGCTGCCGCCTGAGCTTCAGCTTTAAAGCGATTAACAAACTCTTCTCCGCCTTCAAGGTCATTTCTGAGAACTTTTACAGCTACTACCCTGTTTAATACATTACACTGTGCTTTATATACATGCGCCATACCGCCGGCGCCAACTTCTTCCAAAATTTCATATCTACCGCTTAAAATTGTACCTATCATTTTATTTCACCTCATTTGATATTTTAACAGCAACTGCGCTGATATTGTCTGTACCACCATTTTCATTTGCTGATTTAATAAGTTTTTTTGCAACATTGGTACCAAACCGCCGCAATATATTTCTTATTTCTTCATCCGATACCATATTGTACAATCCATCGGAACACAAAAGAATTACATCATTTGCATGCAGTTCGCTGACAAAAATATCAACATCAACGTTTTCTTCGGATCCAATTGCTCTTGTTATGACATTTCTCCTGGGGTGTACTTTTGCTTCTTCCTTTGTAATAAGTCCCCTTGCAATCAAATCATAAACAAGTGAATGGTCGGTTGTAATCTGTGTTATAGCTTCCTTGTTGCATATATAACATCGACTATCTCCGACATTTGCTGTATATAGCTTTCCGGAAACTATAATACAGGCAACAACGGTTGTTCCCATTCCGTAGAATTTCTCGCTTCCGGACGCAGCTTTATATATCTCACTGTTTGCTTTTTTAACAGCGATTTTCAGACGTTCAATTATATCTTCCTCGTCCATGGAGGCGATTGAAGAGGTCTTAAAGGATTCGAACAAAATCTCAACCGCTTTGGAACTTGCAAGCTCACCGCCTTCGTAGCCTCCCATACCGTCTGCCACTATAAAAATTCCTGAGGAATCATCAAAAACATGTGCAAGAACGGAATCCTGATTATCCTCACGGACAATGCCTACATCCGTGGCATATGACACTTTCATTGATTCATCTCTCCTTTGCTTTCTTTTCTTCTGAGTTGTCCGCAGGAAGCACTTATGTCGCTTCCAAGCTCCCGTCTTACAGTAACGGGAATTCTATGTTTTTCAAGAACTTCCATAAACATATTGATTTTTTTCCTGGATGGTTTAGAAAAATTGTTTTCTTCAACATTATTTACAGGTATCAGATTAACATGACATAGCATGCCTTTTAACTTTCCTGCCAAAATACCGGCACACTCGGTAGTGTCGTTAACACCATCTATCATAGCATATTCAAAACTTATCCTGCGCTTTGTTGTCTCGGCATAGTCACGACAGCTCTTCAAAAGTTCGTCAGTTCTGTATGCATGATTTACAGGCATTATACTGTCTCTTATTTCATCTGTGGGAGCATGCAGCGAAACACTCAGTGTCAACGGCAGTTTAAGCTCCATCAGCTTATATATATTTGGCACAAGACCGCAGGTTGACAAGGAAATATGTCGATAGCCTATGTTTATACCCTTTTCATCATTTACATTTGTAAGAAATTTTATTACATTATCGTAATTATCGAGTGGTTCTCCTATACCCATCATAACAATATTGGAAATTCTCTCTCCGATATCTTTTTGAGCAAAAATCACCTGATCGAGTATCTCACCGGGAGTAAGAGAACGAACAAGACCGCCAATAGTGGATGCACAAAACTTACAACCCATTCTGCAACCAACCTGACAGGAAATACATATAGTTATGCCGTGTTTATAATACATAACAACACTCTCAATAAAATTTCCGTCCTCAAGTTCAAAAAGGTATTTTTTTGTACCGTCAATTTGTGACTCAAGCTTGCGGGCGATTTTGAGGCTGCTAACAAAGCTTTTTTCAGCAAGCTTTTGTCTTAGTCCTGAGGAAATATCGGTCATTTCATCAAATGATGTTACACCCCTGTGAAGCCAAGCATATATTTGCTTCGCCCTGAAAGGTTTTTCGCCTATTTCCGCAATAAAGCCCTTGAGTTCTTCAAATGTCAAATCCTTTAAATTAATCATTTTTTATTCCTTTATCATAAGACTTATAAAAAATCCGTCACACTCATCAACATGAGGGAATAAAGTTATATACCCATCATTTGCCTTGTTACAAGGTATCTCTTTGAGATGAAAATCTTTGTGTGTATCAAGAAATGCAAACAGGACATCTTCATTTTCCTGTGGCATAAGCGTACAGGTGGAAAATACCATAGTGCCCCCTGATTTTAAATATCCGGCACTTGTATCCAAAATAGAAAGACTGATTTTTGCAAGTTTGCTTATATCATCCGGGGTTCTTATATACTTGATATCAGGCTTTTTTCTCACAATACCGAGCCCTGAGCATGGTGCATCAACCAAGATGTAATCTGCTTTATTTTCAAATTCCGGATTATAAACGGCAGAATCTCCAATACGTGTCTCAATAATATCAATACCAAGCCTTGTGGAATTCTGACGAATTTTTTCAGCTTTTTGTTCCGAAACATCAAATCCGTATATTTTTCCTGTATTATTCATAATCTCCGCCATATGCGTTGTTTTGCCGCCGGGAGATGCACACATATCAAGAACTGTCGAGCCGGGTTTGGGATTAAGTATCATGGCAGTATAAGCAGCTGCACTGTCCTGAACATAAAACAATCCCTCTTTGTATGCTGCACTCTCGGTCAAGTTGACAATTTTATCCGCTATTAACAAACAGTCAACATCGTCAACGAGACTTGAATTAAGTTTTTTGCACGACCAGCCCTCGCTATTTAATATGTTGCAAAGTTCATCTGCAGTTGTTCGAAGCTTGTTAACACGAAGTATTGTCGGAGCTTTGCCGGAAGATGCTTTAAGAAAAGAAACATAGTCTTTGTACAAAAGCTCTTTGTATATATCGGTAAGCCACAACGGACATGAATACAATATACTGTTTCTCTTTATTTCGTCATCGGGTAAAGGTAAATTTATTCCTTTTCTTTCTACACTTCTCAACACTGCGTTTACAAAACCTGAGAGATGCCTGTTGGATGACGATTTTGTGAGTTTTACACTTTCATTAACGGCAGCACTTGCAGGTACTTTATCCATAAAAAGAATCTGATAAACCCCCACCCTTAATATGCACATAACATACGGTGCTATTTTTGTAATTCTGATATTTGAAGATAGGGAAACAGCGTAATCAATAAATTCAAGATTTCGCATAACCCCGTTGACGATTTCTGACACAAAACGAATATCAAGGGAACTTATGCCTTCTCTGTTTCTTAAATTATTAATTTCATCTGAAAGAGACTTTTTGGATTTTATTATATTATACAAAATCTCTACTGCTGATTTTCTGGGATTAAGTGACATAACAAACCTTCTGTATTATTTAAAAACCGAATTGATTTCTATTGTATTGCCTTTAAAATACTCACTGACATCCATTGGCTTCTTACCCTCAGGCTGAATAGAATAAATTCGAAGAACCGTGGAGTTCCCGCACGCTATGTCAAACGAATCATTATTAATTTTTAAAACCGTACCCGGTTGCTTTTCAGTAAGCACATCTATCGGAAGTGCCTTGAGTATTTTGAAAGATTTTCCGTCAAGAGTCGAGCTTGCTTTCGGGAAAGGAGTAAGCCCTCTCACAAGATTGCAAATGGAACGGGCATCAGAATTCCAGTTAATTACAGTCATTTCTTTTGTAATCATTGATGCATAATTTGTTGTTGCTTCCCCTTGGGGAATTCTTTGAATACTTTCAATATTATCTATTGTTTCTGTAAGAAGTTCTGAACCAAGCTGTGCAAGCTTATCGTGAACTGTACCAAAATTGTCATCATCAGTAAGTGATATCTCGGATTTCAGAAGCATATCTCCGGTGTCAAGTCCTACATCCATATACATTGTGGTAACACCTGTTTTTTCTTCGCCGTTTATAAGTGCCCACTGCATCGGCGCAGCACCACGGTATTTCGGAAGAAGTGAACCGTGTACATTGATACATCCGTGCTTTGGGAAATCTATAACATACTTTGGCAGCAGCTTCCCGTATGCAACAACAGCGATAAGATCGGGAGATTCTTGGTGCAAAATATGCTCAAAATTTTCTTTTTTCAGATTTACAGGCTGATATATATTTTTAATGCCTAAATTTTCCGCCTCTGTATATACATCAGGATGTGTCATCTTGTGTCCTCTACCGCGGGGCTTGTCTTCTGTAGTGACAACGCTTGTTACATTGTAACCGCTGTCAACAAGTTTCCGAAGTGATACACAGGCAAACTCAGGTGTTCCCATAAACATTATTTTCATAACTACTGCAATTCCTCCGGATCAATGTATTCTATAACCTTATCCACAAAAACAATTCCGTCAAGGTGGTCAATTTCGTGACACAAAGCTCTTGCAAGAAGATCCTCACCTTCCACGATAATTTTTTCTCCGTCTCTGTTTAGCGCAGTAACAGTTACCTTTTTTGGGCGAAGTACGTATCCGCATTTTCCGGGCACACTAAGACAACCTTCAGGTTCTTTTTCGTTACCTTCAAATGATGTTATTTCAGGATTAATAAGTTCAATTAATCCTTCCCCAACATCAATAACTGCAATACGTTTCAAAATACCTATCTGAGGTGCCGCAAGACCTACACCATTGGCGTTATACATAGTTTCAGCCATATCATCAAGAAGTGTAATAATTCTTTCATCTATTGTTTCCACAGGGCGACATTTCTTTCTTAAGATGTCCTCACCAAGTTTTCTTATATTCCTTAATGCCATAATATCACCTTTCTTTAATACATGTTTGTCGGGTTAACATCAATGGAT
>JAZQBI010000030.1:0-4443 GCA_045545635.1 Clostridia bacterium
ATAAACATTTATAAGGCGGTCATTTGCGATTGCATCACACATAAGCTCTGCTGCTTTTTTAATGTTTTCGCTTTGTGTGTCATTTACCTTTTTGAAATTTTCCATTAGGTTTTCAAAATAACCAAAATCATTCATTCTTAAGCATCCTTTCTATTTCTTCTCTATAGGGAATTGCATTTAATACGTATTTTCTGCCGACACTTATTCCTGAACCAGTAACGGCATATTGAGAACCTCCTTTAAGGCTCATTCCCTCAGCAATACAAACTGCAAGAGTGCCGTTAAACCTATCTCCCGCGCCCGTTGTATCAACTGCTTTGACTTCTATACCAAAAACACTTTCAGTACCATTTATCAAACAGCCTTTTTTCCCAAGCGTTGTAATGCAGTTTTTAAAACGCTTTATATCTATAGCCTGCATTTCCTGCTCATTAGGCGTTACCATAAATACCTTTTCTGCCATTTCGTCAGAGATTTCTCTTATAGGTGCGGGGTTTAAAATCACCTTTACACCATATTTATCGGCAATCTCTACCGCCTTTTCATTAACCGAAGATGGAACTTCCTGCTGGATAAGAAGAATATCACTTTTTTCAATTTCTTTTTCAAAGGAGATTACATCATTCTCATCTAATTCTGCACTTTTATATTCCGTTACACGGTTTTCTCCGTTTTTGTCGGTCAAAATAAAAGCAAATGGAGTAGCCTTGCCATTTTTAATTTTAAAATGTGCATTGATGCCGTTTTTCTTTGCTGCAGCTATAGATTTTTCACCGTTTGCGTCATCACCGATTGCACAGAGAAATGAAACCTCCGCTCCCATTCTCGTTGCGGCAACTGCTTGATTTATGCCTTTTCCACCGATTTCCTCAAAAACAGAATCCGCAATAAGTGTTTCTCCGTTTTCGTGAAAATGGTCTGCATACATAAAGATAGAATTACCACATATTCCTATAACAGATATTTTCACCATTATATACACCTACCCAAAATGTTCTGATGAAGTATATTCGCTCTTCTGCTCGTAAGTTATTCCTCTTCTGCACTCCAATAGCCACTGAAACGGCTCCGGATTTTCATAAACATATGTCCATGAGTTATGATCATATTCATCAAGAATTGTAAGGCATGCACTACCGCCGGCTTTATTTATTTTTTCCACCATTTTTACACTTTCGTCACATAATACAACAGGGTCTTTTTTTCCATGAAATGCCCATATGTTTATATCCTTTAATCTTCCTGCATTCCAGTACATACCGCCTCCGCAAATAGGAATAGCCCCTGCATAGAGCTGTGGGTCAGACATAAGCATTTGCCACACTGCATATCCGACCATACTTGCACCAACCAAGTAAACCCTGGTTTTATCAGTGTTTTTTTGTTCGTAGACAAAACGAGCAAAGTGGCGAATACTTTCAAGCATATCAAACCACGAATCCTGATTACATAAAGGAGCATATACGATTGCTTTTGATAGTAAAATATTATTCTCCGTGAAAAAAGGGATTTTTATAAATTGCCTCCGGACTATCTCCCCGTGTTCCAGCTCCATGCATAAATATAACTGTAGGATACTCCTGCTTTTCATCAAAATCAGGCGGAGTTGAAACTATATATTTAACACCTTCAAAATTCATCTCATATCTCTTCTACAAATGCTTTATTCTTCCCATATATTTTTTGATAAGTGCTTTGTTGAAATCTGCACCGCCATCAATATTACCGCTCATATATATGGGGAGTTCTGCCCCATCTTTTCCTGCAAGCTGTGCCGCTTCCATCAAAACTGACTGCAGAATAAAGGAACTTGCCGCAGTTGAAACACTTCCCATTTTAGCCTGTGCCCCCTCAATATCTATGACGGCATCACCGTGCGGAACGCAGTTATCAATATAAATATCACTGCATTCATAAAGAAGCGGACTTTCCTTTTTATCAGCAAAATATGATGATGAAACAACAGAAATATTTTTAATACCGTTTTTTGTTGCAGTCTGTGCCATTTCCACGGGAACGGCATTTTTTCCCGATGTGGAAACTGTTATCAGCACGTCTTTATCTGTTATGCAATATCTTTCAAAAATACTTTCTGCAATGCCCTCCATCTTCTCCATTTTACTGCTTTTTGCTGCACCATTATGAAGCATAAGGTCAGTGTCAAGCATTGCGCTCACATTTGCGAGACCTCCTGCACGGTAAAAGCAGTCAAGTGCGATGAGATGCGAATGACCGCAACCAAAGATGTATATAATCCCATCATTTTTTATAGTTTTCGCAACCATTTTTGCGGCTTCTTCCATTTTTTCTTTCTGGGTTTCCTTTATCTTTGCAAGAACAGAAACTATATTATCGAAGTAGCACTCTGTAATCATTTCTTAAGCACTCTCTTATAATTTCTGCCTATGTTATCCCAAAGCTCAATCGGGTCTTTTGCTGCAACAACAGTACCATAACCGCCACGGTATGTCCACGTTGCAAGGCGGTCTACACCAAGCTCCTCATACATATCAACAACCTTGTCAATTTGCTTAAAATCAGCAGGACGCTTGTTGTAACCCATAAGCCAACGCTCGGACTGCTTGCCATATTTCTTTGCCATTGCAACAGTACGCTCTGTAATATCACGGAAGAAGCTTTCGGGAAGCTCCCAGTTAATAATGGTTGTAGAGAATACGTCAAAGTATGGACAAGCTGCAACCATTTCCCAGTTATCGTAACCGCGAAGCTCTGTTACGTAATATGTATTAAGTGTTGCGTGAACACAGCATGTGATTTCAAGATTAGGATTATACTCTTTAAGTGCCTTCGATGTATCTTCAAGTGTATAAAGAGCTTCTTTCCATCTGAACTGCTTTACATCATCATTCATAAACTTAGGCATTTCGTAGCCATAGTATTCCTCAAACTTTTTCATACATTCGGGACATCTGCATGCCCAGTCATCACCTGCACCGCCTGTGATTGATGCATAGGACTTAGGATATGCATAATGAGGCTCGTCCCAGAAGAAACCGTCAACCTCGGTTTCGCGTGCCAGTTTAAGGCAAAGGCACTTGAAATAATCACGGAATGAATTTGTGTTGAAGCAAGCTGCATTCAGCACCTCACCTGTATAGGCACTCACCTGTCTGTGGTGAATATTGTTCTGCAGGAACAAGCTTACCTGTTCACCACCAAAATATTTACCGATACCCCAAGTGTCTGCAAGAACACGAAGTCCGAGCTCGTGAGCAGTTTTTACAATTTCATTGATATTGGGAAACCAGAAATCCATATCGAACTCTGTGATTGCAAGGATTACAGTATCGCAACCGTGTTCAATCATTTCCTTAAAATCTTCTTTTGCGTGCTCAACATAGTTGAAACCATAGTAGCTTACCGCTGTGTGTTTAATTGACATAATTCAATCATCCTTTTTGTTTTATTTTGTATTTTAAATTATTTTACATCGTTATATAGGATATATCCGTTTCCACTATAAAGATTTCCGCCATTATTCAAGAGTTCCAAAACATTTCGTTGGAAATTATTTTCCGGAATAAGTTCGTCATATGGTATAAATTTTTCTATGCCAAAAATATTCCAGTATATTGCAAAAGTGTTGACAAACGACAAAATAATTTTGAATTTTTCCTGAAATTTTAAAATGTTCGACTCTGGTTTTAAAAATCTATCAATCCCGGTATCCAATAGCCATGAGCTGCACACAAAAGCCTTAAAATCGACATCTTTGTAATAATTGTCAAAAAACTCTTTTGCCTCTTTAAAGCTTTCTTCAACACTTTCAGGAGTCATTTTTTCATTGCCGGGGATGTGCACTGATATTGCTGAATCTCCCTTTTTAAGCACCACATCGTAATCTGCTTTACATATAGTTAATTTCTCAAAATTCAATCTTCCGTCATCACAAACTGTATATCCACTGATTGTATCCGCGGTTTCAGTAATATGAGTAATAAAACATTCACCCTCATAATCTGTTGGAGCTTGCTTCCCATCAGGAAGATACCGTAAATCTGCATTTACCAAAGGCAGTGACTTTCCTGTGCTTTTATTTTGATACACTGTGTAGGGTCCCGAAAAAGTGTTCATTTCAAACGAAAGTCTTCCAATTCTGAATGTTCTCGGTTTTATATATTGAATCATCCCTTTTCGATACATTCCCGAAAATCCATAACATTCATAACAATTGTAATTTCGCCGGAACAAATCCTTGTAATGCCAAATAGCAGTTTGCGCATATTTTTCAGGGATTCCTTTGCTCGTTAATACCTCTCCCAAAACTTCACAACGAACAAGATATATCATTGCAAAAAGCATTCCTTGTTCAAGTCCGTCTTCCTCCACCAGTCCATTAATATCCGGGAGAATTTCATCTGATTCAAAAATCATTTTGTAGTATTTTTCCGCAAGTAATACTAACTTCTCATCGGAAGAAAA